>NZ_BAACAP010000121.1:0-27138 GCF_045865695.1 Scytonema hankhaensis NUACC26 | reverse complement strand
CAGGTAATTTCCAATAACCAATCATATTTGCAGGAGATTTGATACAAACTTCACCCACTTGAGAGCAAGATACCTCTTTACCCTCACGGTCTAAGATGGCTACCGATACACCGGGAAAGGGTTTACCCGCAGCTTTGAGTCTATCTTTATTTGTAGATGTATGGGCTTGAGCAGGTAAACAGACAGCACAATTTCCTGTTTCCGTCATCCCATATATTTGTGCAAAGTTACAGCCAAATGTGGCGATCGCTTTTTTGAGTGGTGCTTCAGCTATAGGAGAACCCCCATAAACAATGTATTCCAGTGATGAAAAATCTGTTTGCTGGCATAATGGTTCGTTCAACAGAACTTGAATCATCGCTGGAACCATAAATGTTTTGGTGATGCGGTACTTTTCAATCGCTTCGAGAACCTCAACGTCTACAAAAGTTTCTAATACAATATTTTCGGCTCCTGATGCCAAACCACGGATAGCCCACCACAGACTTCCGATATGGAATAAAGGTAAGGTAATCAAACTTTTGTCATTTTCGTTCCAACCTATCCAGCTTTTGCCTCGTTGAGCAAATTCTTTGGCGATCGCAAAAAAACTGTAATGTCCTAGTTGAACACCTTTAGGTCGTCCTGTAGTGCCGCTAGTATACATTTGTACGACTACATCATTGGGTTCAACAGCAACATTCGGTGGATCGTCACTCTGTTCCTGACACCATAGATCGTAAGTTAGGAAATTGTCGTCAATTTTTTCTAAGGCAATAATGGTTTTAACACCATCAATCTCTTTTCTAATCGATTCTACTAACTGATAAAATTCAGCCCCAATAAAAAGAATTTCAACATTAGCATCCCTGAGAATATAGCTCACTTCAGCAGCAGCTAAACGCCAATTAATCGGTACGAAAACAGCATTTATTTTGCTACAAGCAAATAAAATTTTATAACTCTTGAGTGAATCTTTAGCTAAAAGTGCCACTCGCGAACCTGGTTGAACTCCTTGGGCTAAAAGTGAATTTGCGACCTGATTACTTCGCCGATCTAATTGTAAATAAGTCAGTCCCTTATCCTTACATATCAATGCCCTAGTATCTGGAAATTGACGGGCTTGTACCTGTGATAAATCTGCTAATGTGAGAATTTTATTGTTATACAACATAGGTTAACACCTGCTTAAAATAATTTACTTTATGTTGCTCAAACATCAAGATATTTCTGTAATTGTTGAGCTAGAGTTCGGACATGAGGTTGTTGAAGCATGTTGTAATGATTACCAGGAACCAAATGCATTTCTACGTGTGGAGCTAGTTCATTCCAAGCTGCTTCAAGGTCAGCATCAGTTTCACTAGCTTTGAATAGAATGATTTTTCCTGAGTAAGACTGAGGTTGATAATTTTGTTCTGCTTGGTAGTTGAGCTTGCTAATCTGAAGCAAATGGCGAACTTGCTCTAAATCAAAGTCAGATGGAACTCGATTGTTCTTCTTAGCCTGCTCTATAACATATATGAGTCGCTCATCTGGTTTAAGTTGGCTTAGGTATTCTAAATTGAAATTGAGATCTCCTAATAATCCCAGTGCTAACAAAGCAAGATCCTCTTCAGGTATGGAAGGACTCATCATAGAAGGAGTAAAAGGATCTAGCAGAGCTAAGAGGGCTATTTGTTCGCCTTGGGAAGAAAGTTGTTGGGCTATTTCAAAAGCTATTAAGCTACCCATAGACCAGCCACAGAGGAAGTAAGGACTTCTGGGTTGAACAGTTTGTAACTCTTGAATGTAGTGAGTCGCCATCTGTTCAATTTGAGTATGAGCTTCGTACTCGGGATTAAGTCCAACTGCTTGTAGTCCATATATGGGTCTTTTTAAACCCAAATAACGGGCTAAATCCTGATAGCAAAGGACATTTCCACCAAAAGGATGTATACAAAACAGGGGAAGTCGATCGCCACTTAGTTGAATAGGAACTAAAGCAGACCAGGGGATAGAATCTGTTGAAGAACGGAGAAGATGTGCTAGTTCAGATATGGTTGAGTTTTGGAAAAGCGTGACTGGGGGGAGATTCTTCTGGAATTGTTTTTGAATCTGGATCGTTAGACGAATGGCTAGAATAGAATTACCACCAAGGTCGAAAAAGTTGTCTGTTACTCCTACTGGCGTGACATTGAGAAGATCTGACCAGATTTGAGCAAGTTGAAGTTCTATGGTGTCTCTGGAAAATATGAATTGTCTCTGGGTTAGATCTAAATCTGGTACTTTTAAGGCTTGACGGTCTACCTTGCCATTAGAAGTCAGTGGTAAAACCTTCAATTGCACAAAGGTATCAGGTATCATGTACTTAGGCAATTTTTGTTGCAGATAGAGTTTGAATTCAGTACTACTTAATGACGGATCTTTACCAACAATATAAGCAACAAGCTGCTGTTGACTTCGTTCTTCGCCCACCGCAGTAACCACAGCTTGCTGAATCGCGGGATGTTGCTTTAAAGTCGCCTCAATTTCCCCCAATTCAATACGATAGCCATTGATTTTCACCTGATAATCAGAGCGTCCCAAAAACTCAATATCCCCTGAAGGTAAATATCTCCCCAAATCTCCGGTTTTGTACAATCTTTCCCCTGTCACCGGATGAGTGATAAAGCAAGCTTTAGTCTTTTCATCATCTCCCCAATAACCACTCGCGAGTCCGATCCCCCCAATATAAAGCTGTCCTGTCACCCAGACCGGAGTTGGTTCCATTAATTCATTCAACACATAAAACTGTTGATTCGTCAGAGGTTTACCATAGGGAATACTCTTCCAATTGGGGTCAACTGCGGGGATGGGATAGTAAATCGACCAAATAGAAGCTTCGGTTGCTCCCCCCAAACTGACTATTTGAATATCCTCACACTTTGCTTGAATTTGCGCTGGTAAACTTAAAGGCAGCCAATCTCCACTGAGCAAAGCCAAACGTAATGGTAATGCTGTTGTTTGTGGCTGTAAGGATAAGTATTCTACCAACATTTGCATCAGCGCCGGAACTGAGTTCCAGAGCGTCACTCCATGTTGAACGATTAACTCATACCAGCAAGCAGGGTCTTTAACTGCTTGTGGCGGTGGAATGACTATGGTTCCCCCAGCTGCAAGAATCCCAAAGAGATCGTACACTGATAGGTCAAAATTTAATGCCGAAACAGCCAAGAGGCGATCGCGATTTCCCACACCAAAGCGCTGGTTAATATCAACAATTGTATTAACTGCACCCCGATGGTCGATAGCGACTCCTTTAGGTAATCCTGTAGAGCCTGATGTATAAATTACGTAGGCAAGATTCGAGTTATTTTCATGGTGTAGGATTGGTGTCGTATTTAACGTCTCGATATCGCCATCGTCAATATACAAACTCTGCACCTCTGGAGGTAAAGAAAGATTGCTTTCTAGATCGGGTTGGATGACAACTAATTTAACTTGCCCTTGTGCGAGTAAATACCACTGTCGCTGTTGGGGTAAACTGGGGTCAATCGGGACATATGCCGCTCCAGACATTAAAATTCCCAGTACAGCTACAACTTGTTCCCAACCTTTGTCCATCACGACAGCGACTAAAGTGTTGGGGGTTGCTCCCAACTGTTGTAACCTCACTGCTAATCCAGATGCTTGTTGGTATAATTCTTCATAGGTTAAATTGCCCTCAGGAGCAATGACTGCTACTTGTTGGGGTTGGGAATTGACCTGTAGGGTAAACAAACCGTGCAAAGTTTGCTGGCAAATTGGAGCGTTAGTATTATTGACCTCATGACGTTGAGAGAGTTGAGTTGGAGGTAACAACTGTTGCTGCGCTTCCACCCAAGCTGATTCGGAAGTCGCTAGTCGTTGGAGTAGATCGCAGTAAGCCCCAAACATATCATCCACAGCACCTTTAGGGAACAGTTCTTCCACCACATCCCAATTGAATATTAATGCCCCTTTTTGTTCGGTAACTTGATGGTCGAGCCAGACTTGGGGGGTTTGACTAATGCTATAAACTTCTTCTCCTAAAAAACTGAGTTCTAAATCTCTTTTATTTACAGAATTTAAACCTAAAAGACTGGTAAAAACTATTGGCATCACTGCGGTTAATCCAGTTTTTCTACGACGAACTAATTCCCGCAGTACCTCCACTCCACTGATATGAATATGGTCTAAGTCTTGTAATAATTGCTGCTGTATTTTCCGAGCGCGGATAGTAAATGTAGCTAGGGTTGAATTGTCTACTGCCAATAAATTTATATTAGTAAAATCGCCAATTATGCGATCGATGTCAGGATGGAGGGGAAGACGTTCAAACACGGTGAGATTGATAGTAAAGCGAGGATTCTTGCTCCACGCTGTTAAAATTGCCGCAAAAGCAGCCAGCAAAATTACAGAAGGAGTCAAACCAGCATTTTTCCCTCGCTGTTTTAATTGCTCCCAAATATTGTGTTCGAGTCGAGCGCGGTAACGTTTAAATCTATAATCTTTTAATTCGCTAGGAAAACAAACTAGAGGTAATTCTGGTGCTGGGGGTAAAGTATCTAAACGACTGAACCAGTAATTGCGCGATCGCTTTATCAATTCTGGCTCTTGTCGTATTTGCTTATTAATTACATAATCTCGGAATGATAACTCCAATGGTTTAAAGGAAAATTCAGGATTTTGGTAAAGTTGATTCCACTCTTGGAACAAAATTTGAATGCTAGCAGCATCCATCATCAATAAATCTATTTTGATATGAAGCCGCATCCGATTGTCGTCCAAATAAGTGGCTTGAATATCAAACAAAGGCCATCGATCGCAAGGTAACATATGATGTGATAATTTTTCTCGCATGGCGGCGAGTACCCGTTCTGCTTCAAGATTTTCTATTTTTCGCAGATCCAAGGTAGAAATTTCATAGTCTGGAACTTCCTCTAAAATCTGTTGCTCTCCTGTAGGTAAGACAACAGCTCGCAGCATATCATGACGATAAATTAATTTCCGCCAAGCTACTGAAAGTCGTGACAAGTCTAAATTTTCAGTTTCAAACTCGATATAACCACTAATAGCTACATCCCCTAACTCAAATATACCACTGCGTCCGATCCAATATGCTTGCTGAATATCTGTAAGGGGAAAAGGTTCATATCGCCTGGTAGGATCTGGTTCAATGACTGGTAGAGAAGTCGTATTTATCTCGGTTTGACCGAGCAAACGCATAATATCTAGCTTATGCTCTGCTAGGGAATTTCTTAACTCTAGGGTCAATACTCCTTTCGGAGCTTCAATAATTAATCGTTCGTTTTTAACTGATAATTTTATCCCCTGTCGGTCAAGTTCTTTCAAAAGTTCATTTCTTTTCATAATTCGATGACTTCTTTATTATCGTCAGATTCAATAGATAAGGTCGATGACTTAATTTTTACTAAGGTTAATTGCTCTTCTACAGCTACAGCTAATTCTGTAATGTTGGTAGCTTCTACTAACAATTGTTTCATTGATACATTGACTCCAAGTTGAGTTTGTAACTTATTTTTGAACTGTACTAATTTCAATGAATCCATACCTAACTGAAAGAAATTATTATCAATATCCACAGCATCTATCTGAAGAATTTCTTGCAAAATTTCGGCTAAAGTTCGCTCTATTTCAGTTTTTGGAGTTGTGAAAACTGCTTCAGATTTAGACCTGACAATATCGGGAGTAGGTAACATCTTGCGATCTACTTTCCCATTCGCAGTTAGAGGCAAAGTATCTAATAAAATATACTCAGAAGGTACCATATATCTCGGTAGCTTCTGTTGTAAATACTCCCGTAACTGTACAGAAATTGATTGGGAACTCTTATTAGTTTTAGAGGAGAACCACTGTTTAGTTTGAGCTAAATTGATTTTACCACCCACAAAGCTATAAAGTAAAATCTGACTAGATTCGAGCTTAAATAAATCTTGTATTTCGCTCAATTCTAGATAGCCAATAGGACATAATCCAATTTCCTGTTCTGGCGCGGATTTCATTAACAATTGACCGATATGACCCGCTTCTAAAAGACAAAATTCTTTTGCTAGTTCTCCATACATTGGGGCGATCGCACTTAGTTCCCCAATCAAAAATAGCGAAAAAGCACCGTTCTCAAAAATTGGTTGATTGCCACGATAAATACTGTCATCAATTTCACTGTTAGCACTAACTAATATCAAACGATGGTCAGCAGGATAATAGTAGTATATTCCTGCTTCCAAACCTTCTACTCGATTAGGTTTAATTAACAAGTAAGTCTGTACGGGATAGAGACTACCAGCAGAAGGATAAAGATATTTTGGTAGAGGATAATCCTCTAGTTTCATCTGCTGCAAGCAACTTAAAAACTGGCTAAATTGTGCTAAAGGAATAGGTTGAGGCAGAAATTGCCGATAACTTTGACGTTCCAGGTAAGCTTGGGTGAGGCTTTCATCAAACTCAGGTTGGGGTAATTGTATGCTCTGTTGAGAGGGTTCTAACTGTCGCAATCCTGGTTGCTTGAGCTTAAATTCAATGCGTTCCACAGGAGCTTGCAAGACTCCTTGAAGTTGAGCAGGTTGGTAAGCTTCTGCGAGATTTTGAGTTGATGTAAACTGGCGATCGCCAACAATATAAGCGACAAGCTGCTGTTTATTTTGTTTTTCGCCTACTGTAGTAACCACAGCTTGCTGAATCGCGGGATGTTGCGTTAATGTCGCCTCAATTTCCCCCAATTCAATACGATAGCCATTGATTTTCACCTGATAATCAGAGCGTCCCAAAAACTCAATATCCCCTGAAGGTAAATATCTTCCCAAATCTCCGGTTTTGTACAATCTTTCCCCTGTCACCGGATGAGTGATAAAGCAAGCTTTAGTCTTTTCATCATCTCCCCAATAACCACTCGCGAGTCCGATCCCGCCAATATAAAGCTGTCCTGTCACCCATACCGGAGTTGGTTGCATTAATTCATTCAACACATAAAACTGTTGATTCGTCAGAGGTTTACCATAAGGAATACTCTTCCAATTAGGGTCAACTGCGGTGATAGGATAGCAAATCGACCAAATGGAAGCTTCGGTTGCTCCTCCTAAACTGACTATTTGAATATCGTCACACTTTGCTTGAATTTGCGCTGGTAAACTTAAAGGCAGCCAATCTCCACTGAGCAAAGCCAAACGTAATGATAACGGTATGGTATTTGGCTGTACTGACAGATATTCCGTTAACATTTGCATCAGCGCCGGAACTGAGTTCCAGATCGTCACCCCATGTTTAACGATTAACTCATACCAGCAAGCGGGGTCTTTGACTGCTTGTGGCGGTGGAATGACGATACTGCCCCCGACTACCAGAATCCCAAAGAGATCGTACACTGATAGGTCAAAATTTAATGCCGAAATCGCCAAGAGGCGATCGCGATTTCCCACACCAAAGCGCTGGTTAATATCAACAATTGTATTAACTGCACCCCGATGGTTGATGGCGACTCCCTTAGGTAATCCTGTAGAACCTGATGTATAAATTACGTAGGCTAGATTCGAGTTATTTTCATTATCTAGAGACTCAAAATGGAATGTCTCGACATGGGAGCGATCGTGAATGCATACCCTCTGCACCCCTGAAGGCAAACTCAGATCGTTTTCTAGATCGGGTTGGGTGACAACTAATTTAACTTGCCCTTGTGCGAGTAAATACCACTGCCGCTGTTGGGGTAAACTGGGGTCAATCGGCAGATATGCCGCTCCAGACATTAAAATTCCCAGTACGGCGACAACTTGTTCCCAACCTTTGTTCATCACTACAGCGACTAAAGTGTTGGGGGTTGCTCCCAACTGTTGTAACCGAACTGCTAATCCAGATGCTTGTTGGTATAATTCCTTATAGGTTAAATTGCCTTCAGTAGTAATGACTGCTAGAGATTGGGGTTGTGCTTTCACTTGTAGGGTAAACAAACCGTGCAAAGTTTGTTGACAAACTGGAGCGCTAGTATTATTCACCTCATGACGTTGAGATAGTTGAGCTGGAGGTAATAATTGTTGTTGTGCTTCGCTCCAAGCGGATTGGGAAGTCGCTAACCGTTGGAGTAAATCGCAGTAAGCCCCAAACATATCATCGAGCAAACCTTCAGGGAAGAGTTCTTCCACCCCATCCCAGTTGAATATTAATGCCCCATTTTTCTCTCTGACTTGATTATCTAGCCAAACTTGAGGGGTTTGACTGATGCTGTAAACTTCTTCTCCCAAGCGATCTAACATTCCTATTTCGTCACCAAGCGAGTCCAAACCTAGAGTGCTGGTAAAAACTACTGGTACAATCTGATAGCTTTCTCGCCGACGATTTAATTCTCGTTGAACCCTTATGGCACTCACAGAACCGCGATCTAAATCTTGCCACAGTTGCTGCTGTAATTGTTGAGCGCGGTTGGCAAATGTATTGGGGATTGAGTTATCTACTTCCAGAAGTGTTAGAGAGGTGAAGTCCCCAACTAGATCGTTGACTTGGGGGTGCAGGGACAAACGATTAAATAGAGTCAGATTAATGGTAAATTTCTGACTTTTGCTCCAGTAGCTAAGGATTTGGGCAAAAGCAGCCAGCAAAACTCCAGAGGGAGTCAGATTAAATTGATTTCCCCGATTTTTCAATTGTTCCCACTGGGTAGGGGATAATTTGGCGCTGCGACGTTTGAATTCAGGTTTGGTTATCGAACCTGGGTTTTTTGCTAAGGGTAATTCTGCTCCGGGGGGTAAAGTTTCTAAGCGGTTAAACCAATACTCCTGAGAACGCCGATATTGTGGTGTATCTGATAAAGTTGACTCCGCCAGAACGTAATCCCGAAATGAAATTTCTAGTGAGGGTAATACAACTTCAGGATTTTCGTAAAGCTTAGCCCACTCTCGCCCCAGCACAAATATACTCCAGGCATCAGCTATGAGAGCATCGAAGCTGAGATGAAGTCGGATACGCACTTCATCTAAGCGAGTCGCTCGGATCTCAAACAAAGGGAAGCGATCGGCTCTTAAGACCTCATGGGACATACGATCGCGAATAGACTCTAGCTTTGCGTTAACTGCTTCGGGTGCTTGTCCGCACAAGTCTAAAAGCTCAATCTCATAGGAAGGAACTTCTTCTTGAACTTGCTGCTGACCATCTGGTAATATGACAACCCTTAACATATCATGGCGATCGATTAATTTCTGCCATGCCCGGTTTAACCTTTGCAGATTTAAGTTTTTAGTTTCTAGCTCTATGTAACCGTGAGCGGCAATATTACCGAGTTCAAAGGCTTCATTACGACCCAGCCAGTAAGCTTGTTGAATATCGGTGAGGGGAAAGGGCTGATAGCGTTGCTCTGGATCTGGAACAATTGTGGGCAAAGGAACCAACTCTTCGGACGCAGAGCGATCGCATTGGCGGTACTGTGAGAGGTTTTGGTTAAGTCCGGCTACTGTAGGAGACTCCAACAAAGAGCGTAGGGGAAACTCAACATGAAAAGCTTGCTGTAATCGAGAAACGACTTGAGTGGCGAGAAGTGAATGTCCTCCCAGTTCAAAAAAGTTATCGTGAATCCCCACTCGTTTGAGTTTCAGTACCGAGGCAAAAATATTGGCGATCGCTTCTTCTTTTGACGTGCGGGGTGCAACAAATTCTACTTGTCGATTTTGCTCTACGTCTGGTACAGGTAAGGCGCGACGGTCTATCTTACCGTTGGGAGTTAAAGGTAAAGCCTCTAAGATTACAAAAGCAGATGGCACCATATAATCGGGCAATTTCTGCTTGAGGAAATTACGCACTTCCTTGGTATTTAAATCTTGATGGGGAACAATATAAGCAACTAAATACTTATTATCTACTTGTTCTTCTCGAACAATGACCACCACTTCTTGTACTTTAGGATGGGTAATAAGAACCGCTTCAATTTCCCCTAACTCGATGCGGAAGCCACGAATTTTCACTTGGTTGTCAATTCGACCGAGAAACTCAATGTTTCCATCAGGTAAATACCGAGCTAAATCCCCAGTTTTATAGAGCCGTTCTTCTTTTACCCCCCTCCTGTTTGCAAAAGGGTTAGGGATGAATTTCTGCTCGGTCAAATCTGGACGATTGAGATACCCCCGAGCCAAACTAACACTACCAACGTGCAGTTCCCCTGGAACCCTAATAGGGACTAGTTGGAGATGACTGTCTAGTATATAAATTTGTGTATTGCTAAACGGACGTCCGATAGGGACTAACCCATCAACAGCCAAGTTAACATTCGTACTTTCAAAATACGTGCTGTCAATGGTGGCTTCACTGACCCCATAGGAATTAATCAAGCGAGTATTGGCATGGCAAAAACGCTTCCATTCTTGATATTCTTTTACATATAAAATATCCGAACCTACTACCAACAAACGCATAAAGTGAAGATTCTGGTTGGTTCTTTCCAGATATTGCACCAAATTCCTCAAAACAGGTGGAACAAACTCTGCGCTATCAATCTTCTCTTCACGCATCAAGTTATACAGCTTCTGGGGTTCCAAAAGCCACTCGCGGGGACATAAAACTAATTTAGCCCCAGAACAAAGAGCGCGAATTAGATCCCCAGAAAACACATCAAAAGAGAAACTAGCCATCTGTAGATGACTGGTGAGGGAGTGAAGCTGATATGCACTCTCCCAAGCCCAATATGCATTGATCGGACTGCGATGGGCGATCGCAACTCCTTTTGATATACCTGTAGAGCCTGATGTATACACCACGTAGGCTAAGTTTTCTGATGTCGCACTGTTAACTAAATTTGTTTCACTCTCCTGACTAATTACTTTTCTATCCGTGTCCAAACAAACCACAGGTGCATCCAGCTGGGGAAAAATTTTTACTAGTTTTTGCTGAGTCAACAGTACCGTTACTTGTGAATCACTGAGCATGAAATTCAAGCGCTCTTGGGGTAATCGCGGATCTAACGGTAAATAAGCTCCACCGGCTTTGAGAATTCCCAGTAATCCTACAACCATCTCTAGGGAACGCTCGACACAAATTCCCACTAGCACTTCTGGTTTTACTCCCAAAGATCGCAAGTAGCGTGCGAGTTGATTAGCACGTTCGTTTAACTCTTGGTAGGTCAGTTGCTGCTCTTTAAACGATACTGCTACTGCATTTGGTGTTTTGTTCGCAAAGCTCTCAAACAACTGATGAATGCACCGCTCCTGGGGATAGTCTACTCGATTGTTATTCCACTCCCCAAGCAAACGATGTTGTTCGACTTCACTTAGCAAAGGTAATGAAGCAATCTCCTGCTCTGGGTTGGTGACAATTCCCTCAAGCAAAGTCTGGAAATTGCCCGCCATTCGAGCGATCGTTGTTCGATCGAATAAGTCTGTGCTGTATCTGAATATACCAATTAGGGATTCTGTGGTCTCGACAACATCAAAAACTAAATCGTTTTGTCCTTCCTGCTGTGGTATTACAAAAGGTTCTAATGTCAAACCTCCCCAATCTTCTCTAGCTGTTGTTTGAGTAGACATAGATAATTCATATTCCGGTGCCATTTCTTGGAATTGCAACAGATTAAACGAAGCACGGAAAAGCCCTAGAAGACTGGGATCGCGGTTCAACTGCAATCGCTCGATTAATAAAGGAGAAGGATAATCTTGATGCGTGAGCGCTGCTAATACCGTTTGACGCACTCGAGACAGAAGCAAAAGAAAGGTAGGATTGCCAGCAAGATTTACTCGCAGGGCAAGCATATTTACAAAAAAGCCTACAGTATTGGCAAATTCAGCCTTACTTCTCCCCTCCGTAGGAGAGCCAACAACAATATCTTCCTGACCCGTATAACGATGAAGCAGCACTTGAAAAGCTGCAAGTAGGGTCATGTAAAGAGTTGCTCCTTCAGCTTTTCCCAGTTTTCTGAGCTCCTGAGCTAATTGTTTAGTTACTTCAAAACTATAACTAGCTCCTTGATAATTCTGGATTGGCGGTCGGGGGCGATCCGTTGGCATATTTAGCACTGGTAACTCCCCAGCAAACTGTTTCTGCCAATATACCCACAAATTATCTCCCACAGGACTTTTGAGCATTTTCTGTTGCCATTGCACAAAGTCTTTATACTTCCACTCCACAGGTGCTAGAGATACTGCTCTACCTGTATTTTCCGCCTCGTAGAGCAAACGCAACTCATCTAAAATAATCCCAAATGAAAAACCATCCACAGCAATGTGATGTATTGTCAGTAACAACACATAGTCTTGTGAAGAGCGAGTCAATAGATTTACCCGCATTACACCTCGTTCCAAATTGAAGGGACGCTTATATGCAGCGATCGCTCCCTTTGTCAATTCATCTTCATCCCAAGTTGAAGCGTCAATCGTTTCAATGTAGACTTCCCGATCTTCATGAACTTCTTGAAAAGGTTCAGCATCTCGTTGACCAAATGTAGTACGTAGTGTGGGATGACGAGCTATCAATGTCTGTAAAGCCCGTTGCAAAGCCGAAATATTTAAATGCGTTCGGATGCGAGCTGTAAAAGCAATATTGTAAGCTGCGCTATGGGGTGCAAGTTTATAAAGAAACCATAGACCTTGCTGACCGTAGCTAAGGGGATAGGATTTAGAACTATAAAAATCCTTACGCAGTAAACAGATGATTTCTGTTTTATGCTGCTTAATTTGATTTAACAGAGTGGAAGTTAATGTTTCTTTGGGAGCACGATAACGTAGTTTATCATCCTCAACCCACAATTCCACATTCTGTTGTGAGAGGTTTTGGAGAAATTCTACTAAATTCATAACTCACCTTCTAACCAATCATCATCATTTATTGTTCTGAGGTTGAGATTTTCTCTATCTTGCTCATAAGCATTTTCTATCTGTTGCTCTACTAGCATTACCAAATCAGCAACAATAAAGTCGTCTAGGAATTTCACCGCAGCTACGTCCACTGACAAATCGGTTCTCAACTGATTCCTCAGCTTCACAGCAATTAGAGAATCAATTCCTAAATACTTGAGAGACTGCTGCATATCTAATTCAGATGGGCTTATCCCTATAGCTTCAGCAATCTGCTTTTGTATATAGGCTCCTAAGATTTCTTGACGTTCGCTTGTCGTAACTTTTGCCCACCTTTCTAGGATCTCGTGGCGTTTTGTTACAGTCGTCTCTACTTCTTTTGAGGGATCGGTTTCACTAATTAATTTGGAATGCATGGGAAAATTATAGTTTTAAAATAAGCACTAAAGTTTAAGTAAATACAGATTTCTTGTCCAAATTTCCCAGCTATGAAGAGCTAATAAAAGTTTGATGCTCCCACAAAACATATATTTAAAACCCTGATGTTGAATATTTCCATTTGAAACTATAACCCTAAATCTGTTCATAATAATCAGTAGGAAATACTACCTATAAGTTTTTACTATTAGGAAAGATTTTTATTAAAATAAATTAAAAGTAATTAATAATACTTTTATTTAAGTATTATTATTGATTTACTCCCTTCCAGTCAAGATGACCTATGAGCGTAGGGTGGGCATTGCCCACTAACATTCAATAGTGGTGGGTAATGGCCACCCTATATGCAGGAGTGAAATTTTAGAGCAGAAAGGGAGTCAATGCTGTGATAGATATAAACATGATAAAAGTGTATCAAAAATTACTTAAATTTAAAGATATTTATTGGTAATTAATTTTCTGTATTATTATTTGAGTCAGTAGAATAATTCTGATGTTTGACAATAAGTCAAACCAATCTTGAATGCTTATTTATTAAGAGTTTTTCAAGTATGCTAACTAGCTAGGCTCAATTATAAGAATAATTAATCAAAAAGTAAGTTAACAAAAATTATGATGCTTGGATATCAAACAAATTGCCTACCAATGTAAGCCGGGACAGAATACGTAAACTTCGCACTTGGGACTTCTAAGATTTTTGGCGCTGTCTGAGAAGGGGTAAGTTATCCATACGATCGACAAAGTATTTCTACGACAACGTGTCGTTTGACAACGGTGATTTTTCGTATTAAGAGTAGAACTTGGTTTAACTCTTGCTGCATTTGGTGCTAGGGTTCTGATTCTTTGGTGTGAGAATAATTTTCGTGTAGTGTGGGAGGATACTTTGAAATTGAAACAATTTTCATACGCTGGCAATGCCTGCGTATTTTGTTTGGTGTTTGCTCAACCAGGTTTTGCACAACAGAAGCAGACACAGACAGAAATTAGCAAAAAAGATACATTGTCTTCAGTTACAGAAAAAGCCCTGACATCAATTTCAAATATTCCCCAACTTAGCGAAATACAGTTCCCAAAAACGAGTGCTTCTGATTTGCTAACCCAGGAAAACACAACTCCTAAAGTTATTAAAATAACTGGAATTAAACTGCAAGAAACGGAAAGTGGTTTGGAAATCGTTTTAGAAACTCTCCAAGGGGAATTGTCACAACCGACAACTACAGTTGATGGTAAGACGTTGATTGCAGACATCCAAAATGCGGTATTGGCGTTACCGGATGGTAAGGAGTTTCAATCGCAAACACCCGCTCGAGGAATTGCTTCTGTAACAGTTACACAGTTAGATAACAACAAAGTGCAAGTGCGGGTGACTGGGGTAAAAGATGCACCGATCGCACGGGTTAAGACGAGTAGCGATCGCGGTTTAATCCTCAGTTTAGATTCCACCGACCAAGCAGATATAGAACTAAATGTTACTGCACAGAAACGACCGGAAGACGTGCAGGATGTACCCCTCAGTGTTACGGTCATACCCCGACAGGAAATCGAAGACGGTCAAATCACTTCTTTTACTGATATCGCTAATAACACGCCTAACTTTAGCTTTTTCCCCACATCTTCCGGCGGTACTGAGTTTAACTACTACAGTTTACGGGGTTTGAACAACCAAAATTTCCTCACAAGTCAGGATAGCGTAGCCTTTTACATCGATGATATTCCATTTGATTATGCTGGCTTTCTAGACCTCGCCTTGCTCGATCTAGATCTAGAACGAATAGAAGTGCTACGAGGTCCCCAAAGTACGCTCTACGGTCGAAATAGTTCTAGTGGGGTTGTCAATATCATTTCTCGCCAAGCAACTCTAGAACCAGAAACACAAGTTGCTGCAAGTTACGGTAGATATAACAGCCGCGAACTCCAATTCTCTCACAGTAATGCTTTGGTTTCCGATAAGCTAGCATTTCGGATTGCTGGAGCTTATAGAGCACAAGATGGATTTATTGAAAACCTTGCTACAGGAGACAAAATAGGCGAGCGATCGCGGATAGCTGCACGAGCGCAACTCTTATGGACCCCAACACCAGAATGGAATGTATCTTTTAATAGTTACAACAGCTTTACAGACGACGGTAATCCTACTTACAACCAACGTAATGCTCCCGACCCTTATGAGGTTAATCTACGAACTGAGGGTTTCAACAACCTCGACACAAATGCCCAAGCTTTAAGAGTTAGCTATAATGGTGACGCCTTCCGAGCTACATCCATCACCGCACGCCGCTTTAGCCGCCAAGAAAACATTGTTCCAGGAAGCGCAGGTATACAAATTATTGATGACATTAACTCAACAGTATGGACGCAGGAATTACGTTTGCAGTCTCCAGAAACTGCTGACCGTTTTCAATGGTTATTAGGTGGTTACTACGAGTCTAGCGATTTTAATGTTGATGATGCCAGATCTGAGTTTGTTGGATTTGGACGAACTCGACGTTTCGGAGACAATTATCGCCAAACATATGCAGTATTCGGACAAGTAGATTACAGAGTTATCGAGCCATTAACCTTATTTGCTGGTTTACGTTACGAATCTAATAATGTATCTTTAGATAGTAGCTATGAGTCAGTAAATGCTGATGGTAGTTTAACTCCACTCCGTCCGGAAGTTCGAGATGCAAAACTTAATAACAATGAGTTGGTTCCCCGTTTTGGGTTAAGATATCGATTCAGCCCCAATTTAATGGCGTACACTACCATTGCTAAAGGTTATAGACCGGGCGGATTGAACTACCGTGGCGATACTGAAAATACCGTCAGATTTGGAGAAGAAAGAACCTGGAGTTATGAAGTAGGTTTAAAATCTTCTTGGCTGGACGATCGTTTGATTGCTAACATAGCATTCTTTCACAACGATGTTAATGACTACCAAGTGTTGCAGTTTGACGAAAGTGGATTTTTCGGAAGTGTCACCAACATCGATCTCAAAGCCACTGGAGTGGAATTTGAACTGAAAGCAAAACCAACAAAAGGACTGGATTTAATTGCATCAGTTGGTTATGTAAATAGTAGATACAAAAATTATTTAAATACTGAAACAGGGGTAGATTTAAGCGATAATCGAGTTCCTCTGGTTCCGCAAATTACCTATAATTTAGCGGTTCAATATCGCAGTCTCGGAGGCTTATTTGCCCGTGCAGAACTGCGTGGTTATGGTATTACTTATTTTGACGATGGGAACGAAATTAAACAAGAGCCCTACGCCCTCGTAAATCTCCGCATCGGTTACGAAGCTGAAAAATATGGAATTTATCTATACGCAAACAACTTGTTTGATACTCGCTATATAACCTCTGGATTCTTCTTCCCACCACCAATCGCAACCGTGGGATTTGGCGATCCAGTAACATATGGTATCCGATTTAAAGCTAATTTCTAATTTCCTGTGTGCTGCCATGCTTGCAAAACTAATTCTTCTTGCTGCGCTTTACACTTCTCAATTCATTCCTACCACATTTTTTATCCAAACAGTACCCGTTTTCATGCGACAGCAAAATATGTCCCTGGATGCGATTGGATTTTTAGGTTTTCTCATTCTCCCGTCAGCGTTAAAATTCCTTTGGTCGCCTTTTATTGACCGCTACCGCATCCGTGGTTTGGGACATTATCGCGGTTGGATTATCTGTTTTCAAGTTTTGTTAGTACTTGTTACATTTGGATGTGCATTTATTAATATTCGAGAGAATTTTAATATCTTGATTATCTGCATGTTCCTTGCCTTTTTGTTCTCCTCCAGTCAAGACATTGCAACGGATGCATTAGCAGTCAATTTGCTGGAACCACAAGAACGTGGATTGGGAAACGCCATTCAATCCGGGGGAAATATTTTTGGGGCGATCGTTGGCGGTGGTGGGGTACTCATTTTACTGGATAGAGTTGGATGGCGGTATAGTTTAATATTTATGTCATTGGTAATGTTATTTACTTTAGTGCCAGTGCTGCTGTATCAAGAACAAGTTAGTACGAAATCAAAAAAAACAAACTTTTTCCGGTCTTATTTCCAACCTTTCGTTAATTTTCTCTCCCGTCCGAAAATATTACCGTGGCTTTTCGTTTTGTTACTGTATATGTCTGGCGAAATGATGTCAAGTACAATGATTCGTCCGCTTTTGAGCGATCGCGGCTTGTCGCTCTCAGATATTGGCTTGATGTTGGGTATTGTCAGCTATAGTGCCCGTATTGTCAGTGCTTTGATTGCGGGGATAATAATTCCCCAGTTGGGATCGGTACGTTCCTTGATTTTATTTGGATTAATCGCCGCCATTACTACACTTTTGTATATTGTGCCTGCGGTCGGTGTCAGCAGTTTGCCCATTCTGTATGGTGTGAGTATAGCGGTGAATGCGACTCAAAGTATGGCGTATACTGCTCTACTCAGTGCAATGATGGACAAAAGTAACCCCGAAACTGCTGCGATTGATTATACACTTCAAGTTTCAATAATGTACATAGGCGGAATTGCTGCCACAGTTGTGAGTGGTGCGATCGCAAGTACTACGGGGTATGCATTCACGTTTATCATTAGTGCAGCATTGAGTTTGTTGAGTATATTACTGATAAAGATGTTCAGGAGTCCGCAAACTCTGACTTTCTAAGTCAAAGTACTCCCTTCGGTGGTCTAAGATTACCTATCTTCATGTCGGAACCGTCCGGGGTAGGCATTGGGTTGGCGATAGAGAAGATGCTGGTTGAATTGCACGAAGGTAAAATAGAAGCAAGCAGTGACGGAGTTGGACTCGGAGCAACCTTTAGAGTCAAATTGCCGTTGATGACTCCTGCCGGATTCAACAATACCGTCTCTGGGTAGAGCGATCGGTGCTATGCCACAACAAGAACCACACAGGGCTACACTCAACGACATTTTGATTACCGAGGAGCTATCGCAACGCGCTCCCCGTACTCCCGATTGGTGCTTCCAGGCACAGGCAATGCAATCGGTGGCACGGCAGATGGCGAGTCATTCACAAACCCTGCTCCAAAGCCTGGTTGACATAGCGCTCGATTTATGCAATGCTGGAAGCGCAGGCGTTAGCTTGCTGGAAAAAACCCCAAATGGGGAAGAGGTCTTTCGCTGGAATGTTTTAGCAGGAGCTTTAGCACAGTATGTAGGTGGCACTACAAAGCGTGACTTTAGCCCCTGTGGTGTCACCCTAGAACGTGGTACACCCCAGCTGTTTTCCCATCCCGAACGGTATTTCACCTACTTTCAAGCAGCCAACACGCCGATTGTTGAAGGGTTAGTGTTGCCCCTAATTGCCGATTGCCATGTCTTGGGCACGATCTGGATTATGTCACACTCCCAAGAGCGGCATTTTGATTTAGAAGATGTGCGGATAATGACGAGTTGGGCAGACTTTACAGCCACAGCCTTGCTGTTGCAGCAGCGCCAAACAGGAGAATTGCTGACTGCTAATGCGGCTCTAAAGGCAGAAATTGCAGAACGCAAGCTCTCACAAGAGCAATTATATGCTTTAATCTCGAATCTTCCCGGCGAGGCAGCGTTTGTGGTCGATCGCGATCTCCGCTATTTGCTGGCGGAAGGAGAAGCATTGGCGCTCGCCGGATTCAAAAGAGAAGACCTCGTCGGGCGTACAATTTTCGAGGTGCTGCCACCTTCCTTAGCCGCGAATTATGAGCCAATGTACCGCAGGGCGCTCGCAGGTGAACCATTTGAGCAGGAGCACCATGCCCACAACCACACCTACATCTCACGGGGAACGCCGCTTCGGGCTGAAAATGGGGAAATCTATGCGGTGCTGGTGGTCTCTCATGACATTAGCGATCGCAAACGCTTCGAGGAAGCCCTGCGCGAGAGCGAGCGGCGTCTCCACGCCACCCAGAACAACGTCGGCATCGGCATTCACGAACTCGACGAGATGGGGCGTTATCTGCGGATGAACGAGACGTTCACCCGATTGAGCGGCTACACGCTCGCGGATTTCGCCAACAGCACGATTTTCGACGGCATCCCCATCGAGGACAGGGACAAGGTGCGCGAACACTATGGTCGGCTGGTGCGCGGCGAAATCGACAGCTATGTCGATGAGGGAACCTATGTCACGAGGGATGGATACCGTGCGTGGGTTGAGGTGCTGACGACTGCGGTGCGGGACGACGAAGGGCGATTTCTCTATGCGGTGCGTGCGATTCACGACGTGACACAGCGTAGGAATACCGAAGAAGCGTTGCGCGAATCGGAAGAAAAATTCCGCACTTTTGTCAATGCCGCTTCGAACATCATTTATGAAATGAGCGCAGATTGGGGTGAGATGCGTTTCCTCAAAGGCAAGGAATTTATTGCCTCAACTGAAAATCCGCGTAGTAATTGGATAGAAGAATACATTCCCGAAACCGACAAGCCGCAACTCTGGGAAGCGATCGACCGAGCGATCGCTTCCCGCAGCAATTTTGAATTGGAACACCGCGTCATTCGGCTTGATGGCTCAGTGGGCTGGACATTCTCATGCGCCATTCCGGTGATGAACGAAACGGGCGAAATCGTCAAATGGTTTGGTGCGGCAAGCGACATCACCGCTCGTAAACATACCGAAGATGCCTTACGCGAATCGGAGGAAAAGTATCGATCGCTGTTCGACACGATGAGCGAAGGTCTCGCGATCAACAAGCTTGTCCGCGACGAGAGTGGCTGCGTCATAGATGCCCGGTATCTTGAACTCAACCCAGCTTATGAAAGTCAGACAGGATTTGACCGGAGCAGCGCTCTTGGACGGTTAGCTAGCGAAGTCTTTCCAGATTACTATCGCTCTTGGTTAGAGATCGTTGAACGTGTTCTTAGAACCGGACAGCCGGAGTGCTTCGAGCATTTCGTTCCGGACAATCAGAAGTGGTTCGTCTTTAACGTTAATCCTTTTGGCGGAGCGGACTGCTTTGTGGTGTTCTACGACGACATCACCGATCGCAAACGCCGCGAAGCAAATCTTGCCTTCTTAGCTGACATCGCCGAAGATTTCTCGCGTCTTTCGTCCGCCGACGAGATTATGCGTGCAGTCGGCGCAAAAGTGGGCACTTACCTCAACATCTCCAACTGTCTCTTCGCTAAAATTAACGAAGGGCAGAATCAGGCGATCGTCGAATACACCTGGCATACCCCAGATACACCAGACGTGAGGGGTGTTTATCGGCTCTCCGACTTTATCAGCGAAGAATTTCGACAGGCGGCACGGTCTGGAGAAACCATTGTCATCCGCGATACGCAGACCGATCCTCGCACGGTTAGCGATCGCTATGCTGCACTCAAGATTCATGCCTATGTAACCGTCCCCTTTCATCGTGAGGGCGAATGGAGATACCTATTTACGGTTAATAATTCTGTTGCCCGCGATTGGCATGAAGACGAAATTGAGTTAATCCGCGAGGTGACAAACCGCACATTTCCACGGCTCGAACGCGCCCGCGCCGAAGCAGCCCTGCGTGAATCGGAAGCAAAATATCGCTCGCTGTTCGATTCGATCGACGAAGGCTTCTGCATCTTCGAGATGATCTACAACGATGCGAGCGAGGCGATAGATTTCCGCTACATCGAGACGAATCCAGCCTTCGAGCGGCAGAGTGGGCGCAGACCGCAGCCCGGACAGACGATGCGGGAACTCTTCCCGGAAGCCGAGGATATGTGGCTGAAGGACTACACCGAGGTCGCACGCACCGGACAGCCGAAGCGTTTCATCGACTTTCACAAAGAACTCGAGCGCTGGTTCGATGTCTTTGTCTTTCCTACGAGCAACGGCAAGAACCAACTCGCGGCACTCTTCAGCGATGTCACGGACGAGAAGCGGGCGGAGGCGGCACTACGGGCAAGCGAGGAGCGGCAGGCGTTCCTGTTGAAACTCAGCGATGCCCTGCGCCCGCTCAGCGATCCGCAAGCGATCCAGGCAACCGCGACAGAAATGCTCCGCACGCAGCTCTCTGCTGGCTGGTGCTACTACGTTGAATGGGACGAAGCGGCGAAGGTCGGGGTGGTGCTCGGGGATGCTACCCGCGAAGGGCTTCCCTCCCTTGCCGGAGTCCACGATGTCTCGGGCGTTCCGGAGTTCCTAGACTTCCTCAGGTCTGGGCAGGTGCTCAACGTTAGCGATTTTGCGTACTATGAGCTGCTGAGCCAACGCATTCGCGAACGGTATACGAGCGTCGGCTTCCGCTCCATGGTTAGTACGCCGTTAGTCAAGAATGGGTGCCCGATCGCCTCGCTACTGGTGGCTGACACCCAGCCCAGGGAATGGACCGAAGCAGCAATCACTCTGGTCGGGGAGGTTGCCGACCGAACCTGGGCTGCGGTGGAACGCGCCCGCGCCGAAGCATCCTTGCGTGAGAGCGAACAGCGATTGTCCGTCATCTTCGCACAGGCGGCAGTGGGGTTGTCTGAAATTTCGCTCGATGGACACTTTGAGCACGTCAATGATGTACTCTGCCACATGCTGGGGCGATCGCAAGAAGAATTGCTCGCCGCAACCGTGCCAGATGTTACCTACCCCGATGATGTGCCCACCAGCTTAAACGCTTTGGAACAACTTCTGAAAACGGGTGAATCGGTTTCCCTCGACATGCGGTATGTCCGTCCAGATGGCACCGTTCTCTGGGCAACCAGCATTCTGACTCGCCTGGATAATGAGCGAGGGCAACCGCAACGTATTCTGGCAGTCACCATTGACCTGAGCGATCGCAAACTTGCCGAAGCGAACGAAATCCAACTCATTCGAGAGCAAGCTGCCCGCGAAGAAGAACGCCAACGAGTAGAAACACTGGCAGAACTCGATCGCGCCAAAACCCTCTTTTTCAGCAACGTCAGCCACGAATTCCGCACGCCGCTAACGTTGATACTCGCTCCGGTGCAAGATGCCTTGAGCGATTCGGTCAATCCCTTGCCTGGAGTACAACGCGAACGATTGGAACTTGTACATTGCAACACGATGAGACTGCTGAAGCTAGTTAATACCCTACTCGACTTCTCCCGCATTGAAGCCGGACGCATGGAAGCAGTCTATGAACCGACCGACTTGGCACTGTACACAACTGAGTTAGCCAGTGTATTTCGTTCCGCCATTGAAAGGGCTTGTTTGCGGTTGGTTGTCGATTGCCCACCTTTAGCTGAGCCTGTATACGTAGACCGCCAAATGTGGGAGAAAATTGTCCTGAATTTGCTCTCCAACGCTTTTAAGTTTACCCTAGAAGGCGAAATTGCTGTCAGGCTGCATCTTGCTGATGACCATCATGTAAAACTACAGGTAGAAGACACAGGCACTGGGATTGAGCCGGAAGAATTGCCCCATCTGTTTGAGCGATTTTATCAAGTACGAGGAGCTATAGCCAGAACTCATGAAGGTTCGGGTATTGGTTTAGCTTTAGTGCATGAGTTGATCGAAATGCACGGTGGAACCGTGGAGGTAGGCAGCACCGTTGGGCAAGGAAGCTGCTTCACCGTCACCATTCCCTTAGGCACAGCACACCTGCCATGCGATCGCCTACGACTCGTCGTAGGCGATCGCATCCAAGCCATACGCACCCTGACACCAACTGCATTAGGCGCAACGCCTTATGTTCAAGAAGCAGAGCGGTGGCTACCTCAAGAGGCAAGGGGGCAGGGAGTAGGGAGCAGGGGAGAAAAACTTTCCCAATCCCCAATGCCCAATTCCCAATGCCCAATCCCCCGTGTCCTCATCGTCGATGACAACGCCGATATGCGCGATTACCTAACGCGGATATTAAGCAAACACGTTGAGGTGAAAGCGGTTGCTGATGGGGCGGCGGCACTAGCGACGGTGAATGAGCAACTGCCGGATCTGGTTCTAAGTGATGTGATGATGCCAGAATTAGACGGCTTTAAGTTATTGAAAGCATTGCGGGCTGATGCACGGACAAAAGAAGTACCGATTATTCTGCTTTCTGCCCAGGCTGGGGAAGAATCGGTAATTGAAGGGCTGCAAGCTGGGGCTGATGATTACCTCATTAAACCCTTTTCTGCCACCGAACTTGTCACCCGTGTCAATGCCTATCTGCAATTGGCACACCTGCGCTCTGAAACTCTCCGCTCCGAAAGAATAATTAACCACAGAAAGGATGAGGTACTATCAACAGTTTCTCACGAACTCAATACCCCCCTAGTCGCCATTCTCGGGTGGACGCGGTTACTGCGTAGCAGCTCCCCCAGCCCAGCTATGCTGATGAAATCGCTCTTGACAATTGAACGCAATGCCACTTTGCAAGCCAAACTTGTGCAAGATTTGCTCGATATTTCGCGGATTACTGCGGGTAAAATTCGCCTGAATCTTGAGCCAGTAGAACTGCAACAAGTAATTGACCAAGCGATCGCCACAGTGCGCCAATCCCTGGAAACCAAAGATATTCGCTTAGATTGTCTGCTCGATCCATTACCAACGATAGTACAAGGCGACCCAGAACGTTTACAACAAATTATCTTAAATTTACTGACTAATGCGGTCAAATTTACACACCTTGAGGGAAGAATTGAAATTAGTTTGCAAACTGATGAAAACCAAGCCCAGATTATAGTAAGTGATACTGGTTGTGGAATAGATGGCGATTTTCTACCGTACATCTTTGATACTTTTCGGCAAGCTGATGGCGTAAAGAAAGGACTAGGGTTAGGGCTAGCGATCGCACGTCACTTGGTAGAACTCCACGGCGGTACAATCCACGCCAAAAGCCCAGGTATTGGGCAGGGTACAACTTTTATTGTCAAATTCCCGTTGAGATAGCACAGCTAACACAACGGGCAAAAGCTATACTATATGAATTCCAAGCGGGCGCAATACCTTGCGCCCCCACTAACCACTAACCACTAACCACTAACCATTTACAACACATTGCTAAGATATCGGTGAACAAACTGAACGCAAATTGACCCCTCACCCACTCCAGAAGCAACTCGCTTCACCGAACCATGACGCACATCTCCGACTGCAAAAATCCCAGGGATGTTTGTCTCTAGTAAAAAGGGATCGCGTTCTAACGTCCATCCTTTAATGGGACTCCCATCTTTTTGCAAGTCGGGACCTGTTAAAATGTAACCTCGTTCGTCTCTTGCGATCGCTCCATCTAACCAATCGGTACGAGGAACTGCACCAATAAAAATAAACAGGGAAGTTGCAGGAACATTTTGTGTTTCACCACTTAAGGAGTTTTGAAGAGTCAGTGCTTCTAAACTTGTCTCGCCTTTTGCTTCTATCACACTAGTATGTGTTTTTACTGTAATATTTGATGTTTCTGCAATTTGTTCGATTAAGTATTGCGACATACTCTTGGTTAAAGAATCAGCACGTACTAACATAGTCACTTGATTGGCGTACCTAGAAAAGTACATTGCCGCTTGTCCTGCTGAGTTTGCGCCTCCAATGATGTAAACGTCTTCTCCTTGACAACTCAAAGCTTCACTCTGCGCCGCACCGTAATACACTCCTGCACCTGTCAACCGTTCTAGCCCCGGAATATCTAACCGCCGCCACGATACACCTAATGCCAAAATCATGGCATGGCAACTGATTTCATTCCCATCTCCCAATTGTACAATTCTATACTGGTCTTGCAAGCGAATACCTGTAACTTCTTGTGGTGTTAGAATCTCAACACCAAAGCGTCTTGCCTGTGTGACAGCACGTCGCGCCAAGTCTCCCCCACTCAATCCAACAGGAAAGCCAAGGTAATTTTCAATACGCGAACTTGTACCTGCTTGACCTCCAGGGGCTTCTCGTTCAATCATGACGGTGCGTAGCCCTTCTGATGCTCCATAGACCGCTGCTGCTAAACCAGCAGGTCCGCCACCAATGATAATCAAATCGTAGAATGGCTTTTCTGCTTGGGTTCGCAGCCCAATTTTCTCAGCAACTTGGAGGTTAGTTGGCTGCATGAGATTGGAACCGTCAGCAAAAAGAACGACGGGTAATTGTAATTTATCGCACTCAGTGTATTCAACTAATTTTTGTGCTTCTTCCGATAGCTCAATATCCAACCACTGATAAGGCAGTTGATTTCGTGCTAGGAAGTCTTTCAGTTGATGGGAATGGGGAGACCACCGATTGCCAATGACACGAATGCCATCAAATGGTGGACGGAAATCCGCTATCCAATAATCCAGCAAATCGTCAAGCACTGGGTACAAACGTTCTTCAGGCGGGTCCCACGGCTTCATTAAGTAGTAATCGATTCTGGTGGTGTTGATGGCGCGAATGGCAGCATCAGTATCAGCATAGGCGGTCAATAATGCCCGTTTTGCATCCGGAAACATTGACATTGCTTGTTCCAAAAATTCCACTCCAGACATTTGTGGCATTCGTTGATCGACTAAAAACAATGCCACTGGCTGATTGCGGAGCTTGAGTTGTTCTAACGCTTCGATCGCACTAGCACCAGAGTCAGCACGGATGATTCTAAAGCGATCGCCATACTCTTGGCGTAGATCTCGCGCCACAGCTTGTAAAACTTCTGGATCGTCATCAACCGTCATAATTACAGGTTTTGCAGCCATAGCGTTTTGACAATCTCCCTTGTTAAATTCTTGGTGTGTCTTAAATTACACTAAATATTGGTACAGACCAATGAGAGTGCCGTCTGGATCTCGAAGATAAGCCGTTTTTAGATTGTAATAAGGATTATTCATCGGTGCGGCAGTAAAATGCACGCCTTGATGCCTCAATCTCTGATATTCTTCTTCTAAATCTTGTACGACAAAAACTAGAGCTACAGTGTCTTGGCATTCAGCATGAGCTGGCTTATCAGCATTATGAATCATTTGTGCCATTTCCTGTCGCCGAAATAGAGATAACCGCATATCTCCAGCTTTAAACTCAGCATATCCAGCTTCTTCATCTACCACTGCAACATCAAATTCAATAACCTCTTTGTAGAACAAAAAGCAAGCTTCCCAGTCTTTGACAAGCAGTCTCGTGTATGCTGTACCAACTTTCATTTTGACCTCACGTGCGTAAAATTAATTATTTATTTTCCTATTTTGCTGTCCCTATTGCCCCATAAATAATTCGAGTTGCCCATAAACGTTAATACTAAATGTAAATTCAATGGACAGATAGTTTTCTGAATATGTAGTAGGTAAAGGAGCAAAAGGTGCTGCTCGCTGGATAGCGCTGATTGCAGCTTCATCAATGGCGTCGAATCCAGATGGTCGTGCAACTTGGAGACCAGTGACTCGACCCGAACGACTAATAGTAAAGTAAAGAACCGTTCGACGGGAATATTGGGTAAGTCCGGGTATCCACTGCTGCTTCACCTGTTGCTGCAATTGTTCGAGATAAAGACCCAAGTCATCTTTACGAGCATCCATACCATCAAAAGCTCGATTGGAAGGGTTGGAATCGGGTAGGGCGGCTAAATTCTCCTCAAAATTACGACTTGGTAAACTGACTGGACCGCCTAAACGACTCGCTGCTCCCGATTTTCGAGATGGCTTAACTTTAGGTGGTATGCTTTGAGTTGACCGGGGTTGTAATTGCCCAGAGGAAGGGCTTGTTGCCAGTTTTTGCGATCGATTTGCTGGTTTAGTTGTAGGAGCAACGTTTGTTTGATTGGGTTGGGGGCTGGGGACTGGGGACTGGGGGCTGGGGGTAGGGTTTGAAGAAACGGTACTGCGAGCAATAGTTGTCTGCTGGGGTTTGGGTTTTGGCGGTATCGCAGATGGAGTTTGTATTGCTTGAGGTTTGAGTGTTGGTAACGTTCTCACGCGACGCGCAATTGGTTGTCTGAGTTTGTTGGTTAGTGCTGTGGTGTTAACTGGTGTTTGTAGTGGCTGAGGTTTGAGTGTTGGTAACGTTCTCACGCGACGCGCAATTGGTTGTTTGAGTTTGTTGGTGAGTGCTGTGGTGTTAACTGGTGTTTGTAGTGGCTGAGGTTTGAGTGTTGGTAACGTTCTCACGCGACGCGCAATTGG
>NZ_BAACAP010000120.1:0-26337 GCF_045865695.1 Scytonema hankhaensis NUACC26 | reverse complement strand
TAGCACTGTTTCTGCTACTGAGGTTGTAGCTGACTTGAGCAGCAATGTTCAATTATGTTCAGCTTAAAAGTATCAGTTGCCCCGTGTAAACTATATAAATTACAAACTGAGCAAACTCGGCAAACATTTGTATCCTTTGCCAAGTTTTGTTGTATTCTTATATATTTTGAATTTGAAAAACTTATGAGTGAAACAATATCTTCCGTACCTCATAAAATCATAGGTGTTGCCATAATCAAAAACGACCTAGGACAGATTTTAATCGACCGCCGACGTCGAGAAGGAGTCATGGGAGGTTTGTGGGAATTTCCCGGAGGTAAGGTTGAGCCAAACGAGACAGTATCTGAGTGCATCAAACGGGAAATACGAGAAGAACTAGGGATTGAAATTGAAGTTGGCAAACATCTACTGACAATCGATCACACCTACACTCATTTACGAGTTACTTTAACAGTTCATGAATGTCGCCATCTTTTAGGCATTCCACAACCTATCGAGTGCGATGAAGTTCGTTGGGTGAGTGTAGGTGAGTTAGAAACATTTACTTTTCCCGAAGCCAATCTTCAAATTATTGAGGTTTTGAGGAAGGGCTAGTTAACCAGTGACCAGTAACCAGCGATCAGTGACCAGTGACCAGTGACCAGTGACCAACTAACTACTAACTAATAACTACTAACTACTAACTAATTTGGATACACTGGTAACGTAAAGTGGAACCATGCCCCACCTTCCGGAGCAGCATCGACCCAAATTTGACCGTAATGTGCTACAATAATGCGCTGACACAAACACAAACCAATGCCGTACCCTTCGGTGGTTTCATCTCTTGCTAAGCGGAAGTGATTTTCAAAAATGCGTTCTCGATTTTCTTCAGGAATACCTGGTCCCGTATCACCAATACTAAATTGAACTTTTTGAGTTGTGCGGTGCAGTCCAGAGACAGCAATAGTACCGCCTTCAGGAGTATATTTAATAGCATTATCCAGTAAATTCATTAAGACTTGCCGTATGCGTTCTGGATCTGCATAAACACTGGGCAAGTCTTTTGGGATGTCTTTTGTTAGAGTATGATATTTAGCTGTGTAGCGATCGCGTAATTCTTCAAGTACCTCCGAACAAAGTTTGCCCAAATCTATCTTCTCTGGTTGAATGTAAAATTCCTTTTCACTACCTCGCCCGACTTGTAAAAGGTCAGTAATCATCTTATCTATTATTTTGGTTTGGCTGCGAGCTTGTTTAAATAGGTGTACCGTCATCTTTGGGGGGAGGCGGTCAAATGTACCTTGTTCTGGATTGAAGTTAGATTGTAATGTATCGATGGCTATGGAAGCTGCTGTGAGAGGATTGCGAAGGTCGTGGGCTAACATCGCAATCACTCGATCTTTAAACTGTAACTGTTCAGTCAGTTTTTCTTTTTCTTGTTTTAAGCGAAAGATTTCATCTGAGAGGTGTAAAAGTTCTTCTGAAACAGCTAGCGAACCGATTGTAGATTGATTTCCCTTAACAAGACTATTATCAACTGTATTTTCCTGAAAACTACTTTGTAATTCTAAATACGCATCTACAGAAGCTTGCCACCGAGTCCACCAAGTTTTTAATTGAGCCGTGATGTTACTACCAGCTAAAATTTGTCTTGGTTCCGGATGGATTTTGATGAGAGCTGGCGTTGCTACCAGTTTAAAATGTTCCGCCAAGTAGGGCTTTTGTCCTACATCTACGATCTGTAGTTCAAACTTATATTCAGCCTGCAATTCTTCTAAGTATAAAAGGATTCGCTGTACTTGCTGTCTGGACTTTGGACGCCCATCGACAAAAAGTAGCAGTTGTAGTGGAGCCTCAGAATAAATAGGCCGATCCTGGGAAAATTGCATGTAATCGTGTTTCAGCACTGGTAACAAACCGACGACGCGAAATTGGGTAAGTAAAATTGATTGGCGGTTGTTGATGGAATAGTCGCTCTGTTTTTTCAATTTAATATCTATTTTAGATTCTTCATAGTCCTATCCCACACTGGTTTTTACGATAAGATATATTCTTTTTAGCCTTCCGGTTGTTTTTTGACCAGATCTTCTCCCAAAAATCATCCATACCGCTCCTTTAAGGGCAATATTTACTTTTAATCAACTTGTATCGCCAAGCCTAAAAGCATACTGAAAGTATATTTGCTGGTTAATTGAAACTAGAAAAGATACCGAGCTTTTAGGTATTGCTCAGCACACATTTGCTCGCCAATAACATTCCCAAATCGGTTGCACGGAACTAGTGGCGAACTCTACCCTTGTTTATCTTTAGAAGTAGAGAGTAGGTTTACTCTCAGTTTACCACCTGAAATAATTGCTGATAACGTTGAGGGAGAAGGATTAGGCATCGGAGAAACTGAGTTGACTTTGCGCTACTGTAGAAATCGATCTGTTTATTCATGGTTGTCCGTGTTGCAAAGTAAACGTCCAGTTGTTTTGATAGGTGTGGCTGCTGTTCTACTAGCTGCTTTAACAGCCTGTGCCAATAGTCCAACTGCCAAAGAAATTGAGCGATCTTTGGCAGCCGATCCAAAGCTAAGCAGTAACCCAGTAAGTCCTGGTTCTCAAGAAGCAAGCAGTAACCAACAACAGCAAACTGATGGAGCAACAGTTAGGTTACCTGTTGATTTTCCTAAGGATATCCCTTTATATCCCAATGCCACTTTGCAAGAAGTGACACCACCTAGTGACGAAAAACCAGGTGCATCATCAACTCGCTGGGCGAGCATTGACCCCAGTAATATCATTGCTAGCTATTATCTCCAACAACTTCCAACAAAAAACTGGCAAATTGTCCAACAGTCAAACGAACAGGGAAATTTGATTGAGGCGCGACGCGAGCGCACGTTACTCAAAATTTCCATTCAGCCCAAAACAGTTACTAACGCCTCACCCAATCAACCACAAACCTCAACTGAAATACTGATTGATTACCAACCAAATTCTACAGAAATAACGCAAGCTACCCCAACTCCTACCTCCAGCCCCGAAACAACTGCAACGAAAGTTCCACAACCTAGTGAATCACAGTTTGTAGGTCCGGTGCGATCGCCAGAACCAACAGCCCAACCCAATACTACGGACGCACCAACCAACACTACAACAACTTCTAATCCTCAAGAATTTAGCGATTTAACCAGAGCACCGCAAGAATTCCAAAGATACATTCGAGATCTAGCAGCGTTAGGTGTTCTCTCCGTAAACTCAAATGCGGCTAAGAGCAATGAAGGTGTTGTAACAAACCAATTTGAACCCAATAAAATTATTTCTCGACGCGAATATGCTCGTTGGTTAGTCACGGCTAACAATAATATATATGCCAGCGATCCAGCCAAACAAATTCGCTTAGCATCCGGAAGTTCCCAACCTGCTTTTAGTGATGTTCCAAGAACCGACCCAGATTTTCCAGTGATTCAGGGATTAGCAGAAGCCGGACTAATTCCTAGCCCTTTATCAGAAAACGCCACAGCAGTGTTGTTTCGTCCCGGCGCACCCTTGACACGAGAACAATTGATTTTGTGGAAAGTGCCTTTGGATACACGCCAAGCCTTACCAAATTCCAATTTAGACGCAATTAAGCAAACTTGGGGTTTTCAAGATGCAGGGAAAATAGACCCCAAAGCATTACAAGCAATTCTGGCAGATCGTCAGAGTGGCGAACAATCAAATATCCATCGCGTATTTGGGTACACCACGCTCTTTCAGCCGAAAAAGCCAGTCACTCGTGCTGAGGCAGCAGCAACTTTATGGTACTTTGGAACTCAAAGCGAAGGAATATCAGCAGCAGAAGCCTTCAAGGTTAAGCGTCCACCTAGTTAATACCGGTCACTGGTCACTGGTCACTGGTCACTGTATGAACCAACTGTTTAAAATTATCGAAGAATTGGTTATGCACCATTCTCCTAGTGGTGCGGAAGAAGAAATCAATCAGTTTTTAATGCAGCAATTTACAGCGTTGGGTGTTGAAGTATGGCTTGACCGTGCTGATAACATCATTGCTAAAATTCAAGGGCGAGATTCAACAAGAGCGATCGCAATCACTGCTCATAAAGATGAAATCGGTGCAATTGTGAAAAGTGTTGGCGATAAAGGTCGAGTCGAAGTTCGCAAACTAGGCGGAGCATTTCCTTGGGTTTATGGTGAAGGAGTTGTCGATCTACTAGGTGACAATGCGACTATTAGCGGTATTCTCAGTTTTGGTTCTCGCCACGTTTCTCATGAATCGCCACAGAAATTACAGCAGGAGGACACTCCTGTCAAGTGGGAAAATGCCTGGATTGAAACAAAATGCACAACTGCTGAACTAGAAGCAGCAGGTATTAGACCAGGAACCAGAATGGTGGTTGGCAAGCATCGCAAGCGACCAATTCAGTTAAATAACTACATTGCCAGCTATACTTTGGACAACAAAGCTTCTATTGCCATCTTGCTAGCTCTTGCTGAAAAGGTTAAACAACCATCAGTAGATCTGTATCTAGTAGCATCAGCAAAGGAAGAAGTGGGGGCAATTGGAGCGCTTTTCTTCACGCAAAACCAACGATTGGATGCTCTGATTGCTTTAGAAATCTGTCCTCTCTCCTCAGAATACCCAATAGAGGATGGCAAACAACCTGTCATACTTTCCCAGGATGGTTATGGAATTTATGATGAAACACTTAATGCACAACTACGTCACTGCGCCCAAAAACTCGGTGTACCCGTACAGTTAGCAATAATAAGCGGTTTTGGCAGCGATGCGTCCATTGCAATGAAGTTTGGTCACGTGTCCCGTGGTGCGTGTTTGGCATTTCCTACACAGAATACCCACGGGTATGAAATTGCTCACTTAGGTGCGCTCGCAAACTGTATTGATATGTTGCAAGCGTTCTGTGAAGCAGAGTTTGAGTGAGTTTTTGGTTAAAATGTGTGAATGGGAAGAGGGTGACTGCTACAGCAATTACATACAATGATGGCAATGAAGTGAATAGAAAGTGACAGCAAGCAAATGCCTAAAACCGTTGCCGATGTAATGAGCCATAACCCAATTGTTGTGCGACCTGAAACTCCTTTAAAGGAAGCCATTCAAATTTTGGCAGAGCGACGAATCAGCGGACTACCTGTTACAGACAATGCTGGAAAATTGGTAGGCATCATTTCAGAAACGGATTTGATGTGGCAAGAAACAGGAGTTACACCTCCAGCGTACATAATGTTTCTTGATAGCGTTATCTATTTACAGAATCCCGCTACTTACGATCGCGACTTACACAAAGCACTAGGGCAAACAGTTGGCGAAGTTATGAGTCACAACCCCGTCACAACTTCTCCTGACAAAACTGTGACAGAAGCAGCCAGACTCATGCACGATCGCAACATTCACCGTCTTCCAGTACTTGACAGCGAGGGTCAAGTCGTTGGTATTCTCACCCGTGGCGACATTATTCGAGCAATGGCAAGCCAGTGACCACCTGACCAGTGACCACCTGACCAGTGACCACCTGACCAGTGACCAGTGACCATTAACCACTAACCATTAACAAAAAAATGAGTACGACACCAGAATCAGTTAAGCAAATGCTTGGCTCGCAAGATTTGGGCGAACGCTTGCGTGCAGTGAATCTCGTTCGCCAATTAGAACCAACGATAGGTTATGAGCTAATTCAAACCGCTATCAATGACAGCAATTCTCGCGTGCGTTACTCAGCTGTGAGTCAATTGGATACCTTGGGTAGTCAAAATTTAGATTTAACCTTAAACGTGTTGCGCGATCGCCTTTTCAACGATCCAGAAGCTGATGTACAAGCAGCCGCAGCCGATTGTTTGGGTGCTCTGAAGCTACAAGAGGCTTTTCAAGATTTACAACAGGTTTACCGCACAACTCAAGAATGGATCGTCCAATTGAGCATTATTGCTGCATTAGGAGAGTTGGGAGATCCAAGAGCCTTTGAGTTGCTCAAAGAAGCACTTGCTTCCGATAATGAGCTAGTCATTACAGCTGCGATTGGTTCTTTAGGAGAGTTGGGCAACCCACAAGCCGTTCCTCTTTTAGCTCCGTTTGTCACAAATCCAGATTGGCAACTCCGATACAGGTTGGCGCAAGCTCTCAGGCGTTTGGGTAGTGCAGATACCAAACCTATATTGGAAACTTTGGCAAAAGATGAAGTAGAGGCAGTTGCCACGGAAGCGAAAAAGTCTTTAAGTGAGTCTTAAAGCTCTTAGAAGACTGCCAAATTAAAAAATCTGGCAAAATCCCCTGTGGTGCGAACACAAAATTCCTTGTGGTGCGAACACAAAATTTCTTGTGGTGCGAACACAAAATTTCTTGTGGTGCGGGCGTCTCGCCCGCCACTTATACAAGGCGGGCGAGACGCTCCACAACCGCACGCCACTTGCTTCCCCAAGGAGGAACCCTCGCACGGCGCTGCTCTCCATCCTACAAGATAGATATAGCGCTTTTCACTTGAACCCAATACAGTTCTTGTGGTGCGGGAATCTTGCCTGCCTAAAACGTCTGGGACAGACGTTCCACAAGACTATTTTTTATGTATTGCAGCCAACTGAAAACTGCTGTAATTTATTTCTTGGAAATTCCCAATTACGAGCGCTTTTCAATACTTATAAAGTAGTACAAAAAATTCCATGAGTTGATTTATCCTTAAGCCATCCAATGGTGAGAAGGAAGTAACTGCATTTGTCCTGCCTGGGCTATATTGCTTATTGCAATTCGGAAGTCTTAAACATTCTAATTTACTGAGTTATTTTTTATACTAGATTAATAGTAAAAACACACTAAAAATCAGTAAAAACTCCTTAAGTAACTTAACTGAGAAACCACAGCAGTTCAGAATTGTTTTTTGAGAAAATAAAAAGAACTTGATAGATTGAGAAGTGCGATCGGTCTGAAACATAACGGTTGAAGCCGTATCGTGTATATATATAGCTAAACTTCAGATCGTTCAATCCCATAGCAGTCAAGGCTTTAACCGCATTATATTTTTTCAGTTAAGTAAATAGCGGAAGAACCTCCTATTACGTAAGTAATAGGAGTTGCAATTCAGTAATACTAACAGCTATAAATTTCAGTTGAAGAACTTAAATTATTTTTGAGTATTCGTGATTTTTACTGACAAAAATGCAATCATAAATCTCAAAATCAAGATTATATCAATTCTGATTTTTAGACTTCCCGATTCAAAAAAAGATAGCTAAATTAGTGAGTGTAAAGAGCGGGCAAAAAATAAAAACTGCTGCCCGTAACTAATAGGGTTAATCTAATCGGGAGCAAGTTATGCAAAAGTTCAATTTAGTAGCGGCAACAATTTTAGGAACCAGTTTAAGTATGGGTCTAGCTGCTGCAATGCCAGCCGCTCATGCTATGTCTTTGATTCCTCAACAAGAAGGTGAAATTGGCTTGACAAACATGAATTGTATTGTTGCAGCCAAAGACTGTATTCAGACAACAGGCTATAAGGTAAAAAGCTTGGATTTTAACCAAGATTTTAAAGATGATGGACTGAAAACAGAGTTTGGACTTAGCCGTTTGTTTGTTGATAAAAATGCCACTCAAAACAATTGGGGACCTACTAATAACCAAGTTAAGTTTACATTGAAAGATGAAGGAACAAATCCCATCTCCGATCAGTATTGGTTCCGTCCTGTTGCTTACGATACCAAGGGTAAAGTGATTGAAAATGGTCGATTGGAAGTGGGTAAGTTTTTATTTACCTTGGACAAAGCTTATGAAGAAGTGTCATTAGACTTTTTTGATGTAGAAGATAATTTCTTTTCTGGCATCTTAGAAGTCAATGGACAAAGCATAAGCAATCTGCTTGCAGGTGCAGGTAAAAAAGACGATGGTTCGACTAAGACCTTGAAATTGAAAAATGTATCCTCCTTTGTCCTTCAATTAGGTAACCCCGGTACTAACTTTGCTAAAGATGGTACTCGATTGAAAAAGACTACATTCACTACTGGTGACGGTGTTCGCTTGTCTGGATTAGCAGTTACCAAAGCAGTACCCGAACCAACAACTACCTTGGGCTTGGGTGCAATAGCAGCAGTTGGTTTGTTGGGCTTACGTCGTAAAAAAGCTGCTCGAGTTGGTTAATTAAGGTTTTGTCAAAATCGCGAATTTCTCATCAACCAACTTTAAATGAGATAGTATAAAGCCTGTCTTTACAGGCTACTTTTTAAAAATCCGTCTTTTGAACGTCATTAAAAACTCGCCAAGGCGGGTTTTGTTTTTTTGTAATTGTTTAAGAACCGAAAACCTGAGACCAAGTAGTTACCAGGAAAGTAACAACAGCACCAATTGCCAGCAGTCCTTGAATTAAATTTCCAAGTAGCGTACCTACCACGATTCCAATCCCAGCTTTCATGGCAACAACTAAGTCGCGTCTGTAAAGGTACTCACCAATAATCGCTCCTAAAAGGGGTCCTAACAACATCCCCAATAATGGACCGCCAACAGGTAAAGTAGGTAATAATCCGAAAAAGCCTAGCAAAAATCCGACTACTGCTCCAATTTGTCCCCACTTGCTAGCACCTGCTTGTTGTGCTCCTATGTAACCTGCTAAAAAATCAACTCCTATACTTAAAAGTAAAACGATAACAGTTACAATTAACGGAATTTTTATAGCTGCAAAAGAACCACTGACAAAGCCCCAAATAATAATTCCAATTAAAATTAAGCTCGATCCAGGAAGGGCAGGAATGACTGCACCCGCAATACCTACAAGCATTAAGGCAACGATTAAAATGTAAATAATTGTCATAGAATTAGGGGTTAGGGATTGGGGATTAGAGATTAGGGATTAGGAAAAGAGAGGGAATTCCCAATCCCTATTCCCTAGCCCCTATTCCCTATGCCTCATCTAGAGTAACAGCTAATTTATCTGCTATTCCGGCAATCCAAGTTTCATCTTGTTTGGTGTAGCTTCGAGGAGCATTTGCACCTAAAATAAGGACTCCTTCTTTACCAATTGGTTGACAAATGACACCTTGAGTATTCTCAGGTAAATAATCAAATTCAACTCGTCCTGGATAAACTTTTAAATCTACCAAATACACCGGCTTTTGTTTTTCTAACACCCTCTTGACTATTGCTCTGGGTATCACTTCTGATTTTTCAGCTAAAATCCCCCTTCTTAATAAAACTTTACCTTGATAATAAATAACAAGCGATCGCGTCACCGTATTAGTTAACAACAAATGCGATGCCCAAGCGAGTTCTGTTTTTACAGTTTCTGGTAAATCGGGGGCTAAGACAAAACCTTCTTCACCTACAAGTTGAACGGCATCTGGAGTTCGCGGCTGCACTTGTTGCCATAGTAAACCGATCAAAATCAATACAGCACTTAATATGACACCAAGCACATCCGCACGTGCTTGAGAATCAGTTATGTCTGGCGTCAACAACCGATTTATCAACAGAAGCACAGCGCCTAACCCACCCACTACGATAGGCAGACGCCGTAAAACGTCATTGGTCATTAATTGTTAGTTGTTAGTTGTTAGTGGGCATTTGTCACTGGTCACTGGTCACTGGTCACTGGTCACTGGTCACTGGTCACTGGTCACTGGTCACTGGTCACTGATCGCTGGTCACTGGTCAGGTGATTCACTCTTCTCCTGGTTCAATTATCCGTTGAAACAAGTAACCCGTCCCTCTTGCTGTAAGTATTAATTCTGGGTTGCTGGGGTCGTCTTCTAGTTTTGCTCGCAAGCGGGAGATATGTACGTCAACAACACGGGTGTCTACATGACGTTCCGGCGTGTATCCCCATACTTCTTGCAAAATTTCCGAACGGGAAAAAGCTTCGCCGGAACGACTGACTAGCAGTTCTAGCAAGCTAAACTCCATTCCTGTTAAGCGAATGCGTTCGTCCCCTTTATAAACTTGCCGCTTATTGGTATCAATTTTGATATTACCTACATGAATGACACCGGAACTGGGAATCCCAGAAGCACCTGTTTTGTCTACTCGTCTCAGAACTGACCGAATGCGGGCTTCTAACTCTTTAGGAGAAAAGGGCTTAACTACGTAATCATCAGCACCTAACTCTAAACCCGTGATTCTATCTGCCACATCTCCTAGGGCTGTTAACATGATAATGGGTACATCTGATTCCTTACGTAACTCTTGGCATACCCCATAACCATCTAGTTTTGGCATCATCACGTCAAGGACAACTAGGTCTGGATCGGCTTTGCGAAACGTGTCCAACGCTTCTTCTCCATCACCTGCTGTCACCACGTCATAGCCAATCATGGAAAGGCGTGTTTCTAAAATCCGACGAATGCTAGCTTCGTCATCTACTACCAGAATTTTTTCTTTATGACTTTCCAAGTTTCTCAACTCTCCTTAACTAAAATTTTTCTTGCTTAATTTTTAGTACCATAGTATTAAGATATCATTTCACAATTTGAATGAAAAAAACCTCCATCTACTACTATTATTCAATTTCACTTTGCTCAAAAACTTAAGCAAAAATTAAGATAAGATATAATAAATGCCAAAGCAAAAGACATATTACGTTTGTAGTGAATGTGGCTCGGAGTCTCCTCAGTGGTTTGGTAAGTGTCCGGCTTGTGGCACTTACAACTCTTTAGAAGAGCAGATTGCTATTCAGTCATCGACAGATATACCAAGTCGGGGCATAAGTGGATGGCATCAACAAGCGGGAAACACAAAACCTACACCTAAGCCCGCCAAACCACGCGCATCTCTAACATTCGATCAAATTAGCGATCGCCAAGTGACTCGTTGGGCTTCTGGTTATGAAGAACTCGATAGAGTCCTTGGCGGCGGCGTTGTTCCTGGTTCCATGGTACTGATAGGTGGCGATCCGGGAATTGGAAAATCGACTCTGCTGTTACAAGTATCAAGCGAATTGGCGCAGAGATATCGTATCCTCTATGTCTCTGGAGAAGAATCAGGACAGCAAGTCAAACTTAGAGCCTCTCGTTTAGGTGTCTCAAAATCTCTGAGTTTAGTGAGCGATGCTGACGATAACGGGAATAGTCATAGCGCAATACCCAAAGAAACGGTTATTCAGGTAACAAATTTGTCTGAAGAAACTAAGGGTGCCGATTTATACGTATTGCCAGAAACCGATCTCGAAGAGATTTTGAAGGAAATGGATTCCCTCAGACCTAATGTGGCAATTATTGATAGTATTCAAACAGTATTTTTTCCAGCCTTGACATCAGCACCGGGTTCTGTGGCTCAGGTAAGAGAATGTACTGCAGCTTTAATGAAAGTTGCAAAGCATGAAGATATTACAATGTTAATTGTGGGTCACGTGACTAAAGAAGGTGCGATCGCAGGTCCAAAAGTGTTGGAACATTTGGTAGACACAGTTCTGTATTTTGAAGGGGACAGATTTGCATCCCATCGATTATTAAGAACAGTAAAAAATCGCTTCGGGGCAACACATGAAATCGGTATCTTTGAAATGATAGATACGGGTTTGCGAGAAGTTCCCAATCCTTCAGAATTATTCTTAGGCAATCGTGACGATCCCGCCCCCGGTACTGCCCTAGTTGTGGCTTGCGAAGGAACGCGCCCAATTGTTGTTGAATTGCAAGCTTTGGTCAGCCCTACAAGTTACCCCTCTCCCCGTCGTGCAGGGACAGGTATAGATTACAACCGCTTGGTACAAATCTTAGCGGTGTTAGAAAAGCGGGTGGGAATTCCCATGTCGAAACTCGATTCTTACGTTGCTTCCGCAGGCGGGTTGAACGTAGAAGAACCAGCAGTCGATTTGGGCATAGCTATAGCTATTGTTGCAAGTTTCCGCGATCGCATTGTAGACCCCCGTACCGTACTCATTGGAGAAGTAGGCTTAGGGGGACAAGTGAGATCTGTATCCCAGATGGAATTGCGGTTAAAAGAAGCAGCAAAACTGGGATTTAAACGGGCGATCGTACCTAAAGGGCAAAAATATCCCAACTATGACATTGAGATTGTACCAGTTTCCAAAGTCATAGACGCCATTATTGCCGCAATCCCGCAACAAGGTCTGACAGAAGCTGACTTAGCACCAGATGACGATGAGGAGGAAAATATCGATATTCCCTAGCTTCTCAAAAGTTTTACCCCACCCTAGCCCTCCCCGATGCATTGGGGAGGGAACACAATTTCCTTAATCCCCCCTTTATAAGGGGGGATTAAGGGGGGTAAACCTACTTGCGTGTACTTAAGGAAAAATGAGATGAAAATAACATACGATCCTAGATACAACATAGCGTATATTTACCTTCAAGAAAAAACAATGCAAGTGAATACAATCCAAGTCAGCCAGGAGATGAATGTGGATGTGGGTATAGATGGAAAAATTTGTGGCATTGAACTCTTAAACGCCAATCAACAACTTGGTTCTCTTGAACAAGGTAGGCTAGTTGTTGTTAACGAAGCTTTGGGTGAATCTGCTGAAATCAGGCTGTCACTATGAAAACTATTATTTGGCGGCGCTTTCTACTAATCCAGTTTACTGTACTTATAAGTCTCGTTGGAGTGGGATGCAGTGGCAGCAAGAACTCTGTAAGTACAGAAAGGCTGACTGTGGGAGTGGTTAGTTATGGCGAACAAACAGTTTCATTAGAAAAATACGAGCAATTCAAAAACTATCTTGCCGCACAAACTCAATCAATTGTTGAACTAGAACCAGCCTATAATGAGTTGCAAGCCCTAGAGCAAATTCAACGGCAAAGATGGGAAATTGTATTTGCTCCTCCTGGTTTAGCAGCAATTGCTATGGGGAAAGATCTTTACATTCCTTTATTTTCCATGGAGGGAATTAGCAGCAGACAGCGTTCCTTACTTGTAGTGCGAGATGATAAACCAATTAGCAAAATCGGAGATCTGGCAAATAAAACTGTTGCTTTAGAATCGGTAGGTTCGGCGGCGGGTTATTATATTCCTCTTTACGATCTGTATGGATTAACTTTGGCTCAAATCCGTTTTGCTCCCACTCCTAAAACAATACTCGAATGGCTAAATGATGGGAGTGTGGATGCTGGGGCAATATCTGAAAGAGATTTTGAGCTTTACAAGCAGCAATTCAGTGGAACTAAGTTTAGAATTCTACACACTAGTCGATGGATTCCTCCTGCAGTGGTACTCCTATCACCCACAGTAGAGCGTAATCGACAGCAACAGATTCAAAAAGCTATGGAGCAAGCGCCTGGATACATAATATCAGACGCCGGTTATGTTCCTGCAGCTAAAGTACCCAACTACGATCAGTTTATTAAATTGGTGGAAAAAGTCAGACCGTTAGAAGAGCAGGTCAAACAGACTCCTAGTGTCTTGGTTAATCCCAAAGCAACTAAATAAGAGATATTGCGATCGCTACTGACAATTTCTGTAACTTGATAGAATTCGATCGTTAGACTTGCGTATTTTATCGGAATTCTACTGATTAATTAATTAGGTTCTCTATAAAGCTCGCGGTCTCAAGAAATTTAGTTCCTAAATATAGTATATTTTCTTACAGTGGTTTTGAATCAAATAAGGCTGTTAACATGTAAATATATCGTACAACTCTGATTGTGTAATGGAAACAAGTTTTTACTCAATCGTCTACTTTATGTAACAAATAGAACTAATTATATTAAAAATCCTTAAGTTAGGTAGGAGTGCGTGGATTATGTCTCAGTCCCCCGTCGTTAAACCAGAAATACCTTCAGGAACATTTATCGATAATCGCTACATCATCCAAAAACTTTTGGGACAGGGCGGCTTGGGAAGAACTTATTTGGCTTTTGATACGCGCCGTTTCAACGAACCGTGCGTTTTAAAAGAATTTGCTCCTACCGGTTCGGGAGAAAGTGCGCTAGAAAAATGCCGCAATTTATTCAAAAGAGAAGCTAAAATTCTTCATCAATTACAACATCCTCAAATCCCTCAATTCTTAGCTTGTTTTGAAGGAGATGGTCGGCTGTTCTTAGTACAAGAGTTTGTTGATGGTAAAACTTACTCAGCACTATTAAGAGAACGTCAAAAAATGGGACAAGTTTTTTCTGAAAGTGAAGTTATACAATGGCTGACAAACTTGTTACCAATTTTAGAATATATTCACACACATAACATTATCCATAGAGATATTTCCCCAGACAACATTATGTTGCCTAAAGGAAAAGAGTTACCAGTGCTGATAGATTTTGGTGTAGGAAAACAAATAGCTGACTTAAACGAAGCAACTAGAGCGAGCCAGACAAGTTTTGTTGGCAAAATGTCACTAGTAGGTAAAGTGGGATATGCCCCTCGCGAACAAATTAGCTTAGGGTTATGTTCTCCGAGCAGCGATCTTTATGCTTTAGGCGTAACCGCAATAGTTCTACTAACAGGAAGAGATCCTTCTTGGTTAATGGATCAATATTCTTTAGAGTGGAGATGGGATCAATTTGTGCGTGTAAGCAATCCATTTGCTCAACTTCTTACTAAATTACTAGCAGATACTCCAAGACATCGCTATCAAAACTCAAGAGAAGTACTTGCAGACTTAGCCCGCCTTGGAGTAGCCCAAGGAGCGGCACAATTACCACCACAACCGCAAGCACAAAACGAGAATTTGCCGCCCACTTTGGTGAATTATGAATTTTTGCCCGCAGCAACCAATCGACCATTTCAAAACCAACATCCAGAAGTCAATTTTAGTTCATATCCAAGTCAACCACCATTTGAAATTCCACAGCAATTTCCACAGGTTCAATCGCAATCCAAATCCTATCAATCACAATACCCAACGCCTCAATCCCAAGCTCAATTGTATCAACCACAATCCTCACTCAACCCAGCATTTTTAGAACGCTGTCAGCAGGAACTTGCTTATCACATTGGACCAATAGCAAGTTTGCTTGTGGAGGAGACACTCGCCGAACATCCAGATGCTTCGCCATACCAATTTGTGGAGCTTCTCGCAAAGGAAATTCCCGATTCACAAGAAGCTTTTGCCTTCAGACAACGGTTATTTTCGTGAAATTACACGCTCCCCGTATTTCCATAAGTCCGTTTGATTCTTTTCATTGCCATATCTAAACTAAGCTTCATTCGTTTGAAAGCTTTAGCAAGATTGCCAATCTCATCATTTGTCAACTGCTCAAAATCAACATCCATATGCCCAGTACTCACTTCCTCAGCTACCCGAGTTATCCGTTTGAGAGGCATAACAACTTCTCGATTTAAAAAGAAATTGACTAGAAAGATAACAGCTACAAATAAAATAGAAACAAGCCCTATCATAATGAAAAGAGACTGATTGGCTTTATCAATAACTTTGCTTGCAGGTAATGAAATTATTTGAGCAGCTACAATTTCATTTAAATGCCAATTAAATCCACCTGTATTGCCATAACGTTCAATCATGGTTTTGGGTGCAGCATCAGGGGCGCTATGGCAAACAAGACAACTTTCCTTTGTCACGGCTAATGGACGAGCAATGTAAAAAACATCACCACCGGGTAGCGTTCTAAATCCGCTTACTTGTTTTGAATTTTTATTCTTTCTAAAATTCTCTACAATTCGGGTTTCAAAACTATCCGCTTTATCTCGGAGATTTGTTGGGTTCAGCGTTGCTTCTTTGTAAAAGAAATCACGATAGTCCGGTCGTTTCCGCAAAATCTCAAAAACTTCTCTTGCCGAATATGCCGATACAGTTTGTGGTAAAAACTTAGTTGTTAAATCATCAATCAGTTCTGGAGTAATTTGAGTAAGTGTATACTCTCTCACAGAAGACATTGTGTCAATCAGAGATAAAGCTTTTGCAGTGATTTCATCCCGTGCATTTTGATTTAATATTGCAGAAAGTGTAATTCCACTAAAGCTAACACCAACAACAAGAATCGAAAGTAACAAGATGGTAAATTTTTGTTTTAGTTTTAAATTTTTTAGCATAACCATCGCTCGATTTATTTCTCTGGAGTACTTTAAAACTTTTTTAGTTTTCTCATTGCCATTTCTAAACTGAGTTTCATGCGATTAAAAGCTTTGACTAACTTACCAATTTCATCATTGGATACGTTTTGAAAATTCATATCCATATGCCCCATACTCACTTCTTCAGCTATGCGAGTTATGTGTTTGAGAGGACGAAGAATTTGACGATTTAAGAAAATATTAACCAAAATAGTGACAGCAATAAACATAATAGAAACAATTCCAAGAATCCATACAGAGGATTGCTGTGTTTTTTGGATAACTTTGCTTGCGGGTACTGATATAATCTGAGCACCGATAATTTCATTTAACTTCCACCCAAATCCATTGACTGTACCATACCGTTCGATCATAGTTTTGGGTGCTACATTGAAAGTGCTGTGACATACCAAACATTTTGATTCAGTGACCGCTAACGGGCGAGCGATGTAAAAAATACTTCCTCCTGGTAGTTCGCGAAATCCATCTAATTGTTTTAACTTTTGGTTTTTTCGAAATTGCTCAACAATTTGCGTTTCAAAACTATCAGCTTTATCTCGCAAGTTTGTTGGATTTAGGGTTGCTTCCTTATAAAATAAGTCTCCATATTCTGTTTTTCTTTTTCGCAAATTTTCAAAAACTTCTCTTGCTGAATAAGCGGGTACACTTTGGGGGACAAAATCAACTGCTAATTTATCAGCTAACTCCAAGTTGACTTGTTGATTGGTGTATTCCCGAACAGAAGTCATGGTTTCCATAATCAACAAGGCTGTTGCTGTTATCTCTTGCCTTGCATTATGCTTGAGGACTGTAGACAAAGCTAAACCACCCAAGCTTAAACCTACTACAACTACAATCGACAGCAAAATTGTTAATTTTTGTCTCAAATTTAGATGTTCGAGCATAAGCACAGATGTGTGAAATCACAAGTACAACTTTGGTCTGTTCTTCTTCCTACCCTCCGCTGTTTATCCTTCTTGTAGGATAGATCTGAATTTTTGTATAAATAGACCTTGCTAGAAAACATAATATAACTTCAAAATAATAATTCATTATTCCGGATTATAGTTATTTTTTTCGTTAAAGGAAGAATGGGCTAATGTTCCTTAATTTTTCAACGAGCTAAAATATTTTATACCAAAACTTTATAATATTTATTGCGAGCGTATGTAAAGCTGAGAAACGCTCTTGGTGTCAAGGCAAATATAGTTCTCCTAATCAATCTTAATATTATAGCTGTGCCACAATAAATACAGAATTTGGCGATTGCGACGAATGGTCTGGAATCCAGGACAACAGTTGTTTGGGGGACGGTATATTATTGTGGGAAAACTAGGCGAGGGAGGAATAGGTATGACCTACCTCGCCAAGAATGAGCAACAAGAACTGCGAGTTATTAAAACACTTAGAGAAGAACTCCTGAATAAGGCTGCCTGGAAGCCACACCAAGCGAAATTGAAGCAAGATTTTCGCGACGAAGCAGTTCGGCTTGCAGTTTGCCGCCATCCTCATATCGTGCAAATAGAAAATATTTTTGATGAAGATAATCTTCCTTGCATAGTGATGGAGTATATTGAGGGCGAAGACTTAAGTAACAGAGTCCGCCGTTTGGGAGTCTTATCAGAAACAGAAGCACTAGTATACATTAGACAAGTTGGTGATGCGCTCAAAGTTATTCATAACAAAGGCTTGCTTCATAGAGATATCAAGCCACGCAACATTATGATTCGTGCTAACAAAAATGAAGCCGTACTCATTGACTTTGGTATTGCCAGAGAATTTATTCCCAATGCAGTCCAGAGGCATACAGTCTACCGGACACCTGGTTTTGCTCCTCCGGAACAATACGAACTAGAAGCACCAAGAGGAGAATATATTGACGTATATGCTCTTGCTGCTACTCTGTATAACATATTAACAGGAGTTTTACCGAGGAATGCGGTTGACAGAAGCCCGGAAAATCCACTAGAGTCACCACAACAGTATAATCCAAATATTAGTAACAGGGTTAATGAAGCAATTTTGCGGGGAATGGATTTACAACCGCACTATCGCCCCCAATCCGTACAACAATGGCTAGACCTATTGTTTGGAGAGGAAGCAGAACTTACCCCCCCACACTTGCTTGTGTCTAGTCCAAATGCACGCCAATCCCATATTGGCAAGCAATTTGTTCCACCTACGCCTACTCCCCCTTCTTCAGAAACCTCTTTACAATGGCAGTGCATACGTACTATCACAGGACACTCCAGTATGGTTCATGCTGTTGCTATTAGTCCAGATGGTCAAGCGATCGCCAGTGGAAGTAATGATAACACAGTTAAATTGTGGCAGTTGAGCAATGGAAAACTCATCCGTACTTTTGGTCGTTGGTTTTCCGGTCATTCTAATATGGTGAATGCAGTAGCCTTCAGTCCCGATGGGCAATTGCTTGCTAGTGCAAGTTCCGATGAAACAATTAAGTTGTGGCAAATAAGTACAGGCAAAGAAATCTCCACCTTCAAAGGTCATTTCAACTGGGTGAATGCAGTCACTTTTAGTCCCCTGTCTTCTTCATATCAACCAGGGGTTGGGCGAATGTTTGCCAGTGCTGGGGCTGACGGCACAATTAAACTGTGGCTAACCAGCACAGTCTTAGAAATCGGTACTTTTACGGGACATACTGATTCGGTATGTTCAATTGTCTTCAGCCCCGATGGTCAGCTTTTAGCAAGTGGCAGTGCTGACTGTTCTCTCAAACTTTGGCAAGTCAGTACGGGCAGAGAAATGCACACCTTCACAGGTCATTCCTTCTTTGTAAACTCCGTTGCCATTAGTCCTAATGGGCAAATTCTTGCAAGTGGCAGTGCTGATAATACAATCAAACTCTGGAATATCAATACAAAACAAGAAATTATAACCATAGCAGGTCATTCTGACTCCGTGTGGTCAGTTGCCTTCAGTCCCAACGGTCAACTTTTAGCCAGTGGAAGTTGGGATCGCACTATAAAAATCTGGCAAGTCAGTACGGGTTCTGAGGTGATGACTCTCTCAGAGCATACCAGCTATGTGAGATCCATTGCTTTCAGCCCCAATGGAAAAATCATAGTTACTGGCAGCGATGATGACACTATTAAAATTTGGCGACAAGCGTAACGTATTCTGTATTTACAGTAAGTTGTTATAGAAAAGATGAAACACATAAAAATTATTGTAGAAAAACATTCTGATGGCTATATTGCTTATCCTCTTGGCATCAAAGGGATTGTAGTCGGTCAAGGCGATACCTATGATGAAGCCCTAGCTGATGTTAAATCTGCCGTTCATTCTCACATCAAAACATTTGGGGCTGAAGTTATTGAGGATGAAACACTTTCACTAGAAGATTTACCTGTCCTAGAAACTTTTGTCACTGAAATTCAAATACCTTAATGGGGACTGGGGACTGGGGACTAGGGACTGGGGACTGGGGACTAGGTAGAATTTTCTTCCTTATCCCCAATCGCCAATCGCCAGTCCCCAATCGCCAATCGCCAATCGCCAATCGCCAATCAATCGCCAGTCCCCAATCCCCGATCCCCTTTCTCCAGATAGACTAGTAAATTGCCAAAAATTGTCACAATAAGGACGATCGCTCTTAGTTTTTTCACAATCAATCCTATGGGCTTTGGTATAGGTGATTTATTCTGGATTTTTCTCCTTCTTTCTTCTCTGCAACCCTTGTGGCAGAAACGTCAGGTAGAGTTCCGTCGCGTCCGTGCTATTCAAGAATTTCAGCAGCAACGAAAAAGCCGAGTCATATTACTCATTCATCGCCAAGAATCTATTAGCTTTTTAGGGATTCCTGTATCCCGCTACATTACTATTGAAGACTCAGAACAAATTTTGCGGGCAATTCGCCTGACCCCACCAGAAGTTCCTATTGACTTGATTTTGCATACTCCTGGCGGTTTAGTCTTGGCAACTGAACAAATTGCTAGAGCATTAATTCGCCATCCTGCAAAAGTTACGGTCTTTGTCCCTCACTATGCTATGAGTGGCGGTACAATGCTTGCTCTAGCAGCAGATGAAATTGTTATGGATGCTAACGCTGTTCTCGGACCTGTCGATCCCCAACTGGGTAACTTTCCTGCAGCTAGCATTATTAAAGTTGTCGAACAGAAACCTATTGGTGATGTTGACGACCAGACTCTCATTATGGCAGACCTGTCGCGTAAGGCGATCGAGCAGGTACAGCGTTTTGTGCGGACTTTGTTAAAAGACACAGTTCCCAAAGAAAAAATCAAGCCAGAAAACATTGAAAATATTATCGATGCCCTAACAACTGGGCGCGTAACTCACGATTACCCCATCACTGCGGAGGAAGCAACACAAATGGGGCTGCCCATTACAGTTGGACTGCCCCGCGTTATCTACGATCTTATGGATTTGTATCCCCAACCACAAGGCGGACGTCCTAGTGTTCAGTACATCCCCATGCCTTACGATAATGGTCGTCCAATTCTTCCTACTCCAAAAGGTAGACCTTTAGAGGAACCAAATCCGAATTAGTCAAGATTCCTCTTCAATGCCCAATGACGCCAAGTGCTTCAACGGGGGGAACCCTCCACAACGCACTGGCTCCCCAATGCCCAATTTCTAAGGAGTTGGGGTTGGCGTTGGTGTTGCTGTAGCTTCTGGTGTTGGTGTTTCCGTAGGTGATGCCTCTGGCGTAGAAGTTGGCTTTGGTGTAGGTGAAGTCCTTGGAGTGGAGGTAGGTCTTCTTCTCGGTGTAGGTTTGGATGTAGGTGAAGTAGTCGGCGTTGGTTCGGCTGTTGGTGTCGATTCAGTAGTTGGTGTAGGTTCGGCTGTTGGTGTTGTTTTGTTTAAAACATCCTTTGCCTCTTGGTCGAGTCTTTGCCTGAGTGCTAAGTCAGCGATTCCAGTTTCTTTCAAACCAACTTTTTTTTGATACAGCTTTACTGCCGCTTCTGTCCTGGGACCATAGTACTGATTCTTTGGCAAAAGGGAATTTGGTTTAACGACCAAATTCAAGTTTCCCTGCAAAATTCCAACAATATTGGCTGCAAAATCTTGAGTTTTCTCTCCTACGACTCCATCGGCAGGTTTTAACTTATACCCTTTTTGAAATTCAAGGATAACTTTTTTGGCATCCGCGTCTGTTAAAGGCGCATTTGATACTTTGATGTTATAACCCAAACCCCGTAAGACAGAACGGAATTGTTGGGGTGTATACCTTAAGGCTGCTAACGCTGTGTCTGTTATAACTATACTGGTTGTTATCAGACACACAGTAGCAATACTAACACTTGATTGTCCCAATACACGCCACATAGAAAACTCCTCACGCTCAAATTAGCTATGTTATGACGTTAATGAATGACTTTAGGTTTCTTTAACGTCTTTCTATCCGTGCTATTTATGATTTTTGATTAGTTTAATTTATAATTGGTACGTTATAGCTATGTGGTAATAGCCTATTTTGTCATCTATCTAAGGCAGTATAAGAGGCGGAGCCTCCCTTAAGGCATTCCCAGGCGGAGCCTGGGAACGAGGTGTGGGGTCTGACGCATCATTTGCCAACAGCATCTGCAGAAGAAGTCGGGGAGCCGATCTGATAAAGTAAGGTGGTCATATGCTTAATCTTTATCTTTGAAATGACTATATCAACATCAACACGTAATTTATGGTTTGAGAGGTTGATGGCACTTCTTGCATCAGCAAATTTACTACTAGTCTTGTTTGATTTAAGTTATGTTCCTTGGCGAAATTTGTATTTACAAAAGCTGCCTCAAGTAACACATATATACGATCGCGTTAAAGGTATCGAACCTCATCGCGAAACATCCCATTATTTGAAAACAGTAAACTTACTCATAGAACAAGTGAGTCAAACAGGATTGCAATCTTCACAAGTAGACAAAACATTAGCTGAACTTCGCAATTTAAGTAACGAAATGGTTGATAGCAATCCCTTTGCTGGAGTGGGTAAGAGTGGGACTTTGGAAAAAATCAAAAATCGGATGCGCGAGCGCGTTAATGTAAATTCATCAAAACAAGCTTTTTCTTTTTTTTGGAGTCAAGCATACCTAACAAAGCGCGGTTGGACTCAAGAAATAAATTTTTTCAACAAGGCAATTAAACCTTTAGTTGCTACCAATTATTACCGTCGTATAGGAGAAGATAGCGAATTTATCGATAATTTTTGGTTGATTGACTTACCATTTGTTTTGATATTTGCTGTTGAATTGATAGCCCGAAGCTACTATATCAAGCTTAACCATCCTGGTTTTCGCTGGTTTAATGCAATTCTTTGGCGCTGGTACGATCTTTTCTTAATACTACCATTTTTACGATGGTTAAGAGTCATACCTATAATCATTCGTTTAGACAAAGTTAAATTATTAAATCTTCAACCTTTGCGCCAGCAAATACATCAAGGGATTATAGCTAATTTTGCTGAAGAAATTACGGAAATTGTTATTGTACGAGTCATAAACCAAATACAAGGGTCAATTCAAAGAGGCGAATTCAAACGATGGTTACAGCAAAATGAGACTTTACGTCCTTACATAGACATTAATAATGTAAACGAAATAGAAGCTATTGGAGGTATTTTTGTTCAAACCATCATTTACCAAGTGTTGCCAAAAGTCCAACCAGAAGCGATCGCGATTTTACGGCACACCATAGATAGTGCTCTTAAACAAGCTCCAATTTACAAAAATTTACAAAAATTTCCTGGAGTGGGACAGATACAGCTTCAACTGAGCGAGCAATTAGCAATTCAGATCGCGAATAACCTTTACAGTGCAATAGTCAGCGCTGCCGAAGATCCAGTAGGAGCAAAACTTTCAAGTCAGTTAGTACAGCGCTTTACTGAAGCTTTTGGAGCAGAGTTGCAAAACAAACACGTCCTCTCAGAACTTCAAAACCTTGCGATCGATTTTCTAGAAGAAATCAAACTCAATTACGTCCAGCAAATGTCAGAAGAGGAGATGATGCGAATTTTGCAGCAAACCAGACAACTGAGAACAAAACCATCGGTTCAACCTGTGGGAACGCGATCTCCTGCCATGCTATCACCCAAGGAAAAACAGTAATCGATAGAGAAAGCTAATCACGGGAAAGTCTCACAATCAAACACGAAAATGTCTCTTTCCTAATTCCCAATCTCCATTTTAAGAAAGGTAAAGAGCCAAAGTAATGTATTCAGATAAATTCTTATTACAGTTTATTTAAAACAAAAGGAACTGGAAAAGTGTATAATAGTAGCCTCAAGGCACGTAACATTGGTTTTAATAATGTGCCTTAAGCAGTCGAACCGATGGGAACTGAGAAAGTTAGCGTTACTGAGCCTAGCTTTTGGAAGAAAGATTGGTTTGAAACAAGCTTTTGCATCTTGCTTAAAAAAAATGCGCTAAACTAAGGTTAAGGGCGAACTTAAGTTGTAAGTTCGCCCTAAGACTTCTTGGAAGATATCCCTATCGCAGGAAGTGGGCTTTAGACCCACTTTTTTTGTTTGAATAGCAGCATGACTCACCCTTTAGTCCCACAAATTATAGAATTGGCGACACCAGTAGCAGAACAAATTGGTTTAGAAATTGTTGGAGCAGTGTTTCACACTAACCAACGCCCACCTGTTTTGCGGGTAGATATCCGCAATCCCAACCAAGACACAGGGTTGGATGATTGCGAACGAATGAGCCGTGCTTTAGAAGCTACTCTGGATGCGGCTGAGATCATTCCAGATGCCTACGTGTTGGAAATTTCTAGTCCTGGAATTTCACGACAACTTGAGAACGACCGGGAATTCATTTCTTTTAAAGGATTTCCTGTCATTGTCCAAACTTCTCCACCTCATGAAGGACAACAAGAGTGGAATGGTCAGTTGATTAGGCGAGATGAAACAGCAGTTTACATCAACCAAAAAGGTCGCGTAGTTCAAATTCCCCGTTCCCTAGTGGTGAGGGTACAACTGGAAGAACGTCACTGAGAAGTTCGTGACAAATTTTGGATTTTAGATTTTAGATTTTAGATTTGGGGTTTTGGAAAAGAATCCAAAGTCCAAAATCTAAAATCCAAAATTCCGTATGTACTTGTGTAAATGTGTAAATATATAGGAGATTTGCTTATGTCAATGGTTACGTTACCCGGATTAAAAGATTTAATTGAAAATATAAGTCGAGAGCGTAATTTACCTCGTATTGCCGTTCAATCAGCTATTAGAGAAGCATTATTAAAGGGATACGAACGTTATCGTCGCGCCCAAAATTTAGAACGCAAACAGTTTGAAGATGATTATTTCGACAATTTTGATGTGCAACTTGACGTGGAAGATGAAGGATTTCGCGTTGTTGCCACAAAAACAATTGTAGAAGCAGTCTCCAATTCTGACCATGAAATCGCCTTACAGCAAGTTCAGGAAATGGGAGGTGATGAAGCCCAACTCGGTCAAGAAGTGGTACTAGATGTAACACCAGACCAAGGGGAATTCGGTCGCATGGCAGCAATGCAAACCAAACAAGTTTTGGCACAAAAATTGCGGGATCAACAGCGCCAGATGGTGCAAGAAGAATTTCAAGAATTAGAAGGAGAAGTACTACAAGCCAGAGTTCTACGTTTTGAAAGACAATCAGTCATCATGGCAGTTAGAAGTAGCTTGGGTCAGCCAGAGGTAGAAGCGGAACTGCCTAAGCGGGAACAGTTACCAAATGATAATTACCGAGCAAATGCTACTTTTAAAGTCCATTTAAAAAAAGTGTCTCAAGGTCAGCAAAGAGGTCCGCAGTTACTAGTTTCTAGAGCTGATGCTGGATTGGTTGTTGAACTCTTTGCTAATGAAGTTCCAGAAATTGAAGATGAAGTAGTTAGAATTGTGGCTGTAGCCAGGGAAGCAAATCCTCCATCTCGTCACGTAGGACCTCGCACAAAGATTGCTGTTGATACACTCGATCGCGATGTAGACCCAGTAGGAGCGTGTATTGGAGCACGGGGATCGCGGATTCAAGTTGTTGTCAATGAATTGCGAGGGGAAAAGATAGACGTTATTCGTTGGTCGCCCGATCCCGCAACTTACATTGCTAACGCCTTGAGTCCAGCACGAGTTGATGAAGTCCGCCTGATGGACCCAGAAACTAGGCAAACTCACGTGTTAGTTGCTGAAGATCAATTAAGTTTGGCGATTGGGAAAGAAGGACAAAATGTTCGTTTAGCCGCAAAACTTACAGGTTGGAAAATTGACATTAAAGATAAAGCTAGGTATGACCACGCAGGAGAGGATGCTAAATTTGTTGCTGCTAGGGCAAAATATGCGGCAGAATTAGCTGCACTAGAAGCAGCTGAACGAGATGAGTATGACGAAGAACTTGAGGAAGAACTTGATAACAAACTCCTTAACAATCTTGACGAAGACGAACTCGACGAAGACGAACTCGACGAAGATGAACTCGATGAAGACGAACTCGACGAAGACGAACTCGACGAAGATCCGGAAGAATCTGAATTAGAGGAGGATGAAGATTTTGACGACGATGATGATTTGGACAAAACGGATGCTAGGTAAAGCAAAGAGTTATCAATAGACTTAAAATGCACTCGGGTTGGAATGCAAGTTTTGTTAAATGAAACCAAACTACCGCCGTTGTATTAGTTGTCGTAAAGTAGGGTTAAAGGAAGAGTTTTGGCGGATTGTCCGCGTGTTTCCTTCAGGACAGGTACAATTAGATAAGGGCATGGGGCGTTCTGCCTATATTTGTCCAACCCAAAGCTGTGTCGCAGCAGCGCAAAAAAAAAATAGATTAGCGCGTGCTCTACACGCATCAGTGCCAGAAACACTGTATCAAGCATTGTGGCAGCGTCTATCCCAAGGAAATAACCAAAATTAGTCTTTAGAAAGATGCTCAGTCGTTAGTTGTTAGTTGTTAGTTGTGCCATTTGGGACTAACTACTAGCTACTAACCACTAACTACTAACAATCCTTCTACAAAATCTGTAAGAAATACAGAATGGCTTGAAACCAACTTGTAGCGGTGATTTCAGAGGAAAAGTGCAGGCAGCCGAACAAATTGTGCTGCAAACACGTCCTCTATAATCGCTCATGTAGTGCCAGAATAGTAAAAGGGTGTCGTTAGCATTGCTCTTCATCTTAGGAAAAGGAGCGAAGCTGCACTCCCAACAAGTTTTACTTAGTTGTGTTGTGGAAGACTCAGAAAAAGCAAAAAAAAGAAAAACAGAATGGCAACCTGGTAGCGCCCAAGCGCGGTTTGGCGTCAACCATCAAATCTGGTGGGGATGCCGGAATTAACAAGGGAACATCTCTCTTTCCTGATTGGAGGCATCGGCAAAAATAGCAATTGCAACCAAAAAACAGTAATCAAAGGATGGAGATGTCACAAACCAGGCAACCATCCGCTAAAACTGTAAATTAAAGGGGAAGAG
>NZ_BAACAP010000119.1:0-25773 GCF_045865695.1 Scytonema hankhaensis NUACC26 | reverse complement strand
AAGCGGTGCAAACAGCGAAGCATCTGCACGCACAGTATCGATGTCGTTATCAGTTGAAGAAACCCGTGCATTACTGAGTGAGGTACCAAAAGCGTACAACACGCAAATCAACGACGTGTTGCTCGCCGCCTTGGTACAGGTGTTAGCTCATTGGACGCAATCGACTCATGTGCGCTTCAACTTGGAAGGACACGGACGCGAAGAAATTTGGGACAATGCCAATGTCTCGCGCACAGTGGGATGGTTTACCACCATCTTTCCGGTGGTGTTACATCATGCTACAGACAATCCTGGTGAGGCGTTAAAGTCCATCAAAGAGCAACTGCGTCGCATCCCCTCTCAAGGCATGAGCTATGGCTGGTTGCGCTATCTCCTCGATGACGCCGAAACGACCGCCCAACTCACGAACCAAGGTTCCGCTCAGGTCGTCTTCAACCATTTGGGTCAATTTGATTCGGTGCAAAAGACATCAGCACTATTCCAGCTCACCGACGAATCGAGCGGTCTTAGCCGTAGCCCCCTCAATCACCGCAGTCATCTCCTCGAGGTGAATAGCATCATCATCGGTGCTCAGTTGCACGTGAATTGGACATACAGTGAGAACCTACACCGCCACAGCACAATTGAGGGTTTAGCGCAAGAGTATTTGCAAGCGTTGCGCGAGTTGATTGCTCATTGCTTGGCTCCGGATGCTGGCGCTTACACGCCAACAGATTTTCCAGCAGCGGGCTTAAGCCAAACAGATCTTGACGAGTTATTTGCACAACTAGAGGAGGTAGAGAGCTAAAAAAATCACTTTGCAAACCCAACGTCCAAATTCTGACAGAACAATTGAAACGCTGCATTAAGCAGGTACAAGCAGATAATTAAGTAACCGAAAAATGCGAACCTTTATCATCCTCTGGTTTGGACAACTGGTATCCCTTCTTGGCTCTGGCTTAACTGGCTTTGCTTTAAGTTTATGGGTGTACAAAAGCACGAACTCAGTTACTCAGTTTGCGCTGCTTTCTGCGCTTACTTTATTGCCTAGTATCATCGTCTCCCCACTTGCCGGTTCGCTTGGGGATCGGTGGAACCGACGCCAGTTAATCATCTTGAGCGATTGTGGGGCTGGCTTGAGCTTCCTTTCAATCGGGCTACTACTTTTTATTGGACAACTTGAAGTCTGGCATATTTACGTGGCTACGGCTGCTAGCTCTGCTTTCGGTGCCTTGCAGTGGCCTGCTTATAATGCTGTAATCTCACTGCTTGTACCACCACAGCATTTAGTTCGTGCTAATGGTCTGTTTCAACTAGGACTAGCCGTCTCGCAGCTAATTACGCCAGCGCTAGGAGGCTTTTTATTGGTGACTATTCAGATTCAAGGTGTCCTTATACTTGACGGAATTACCTTCATTTTCTGCCTTGTGACACTCTTACTGGTTCGATTGCCTAAATCCAAAACTATGGTAAAAGCCGAAGGGTTAAACAAATTAATGTGGCATGATACGTTGGTAGGTTGGCGATACATCACAGATCGACCTGGTTTGTTTAGGTTATTAATGCTTTTCTGCATCTACCATTTTTTTGAGGGAACTGCTGGTGTGCTATCAACACCACTGTTCCTTTCCTTTACCTCGACTGCTGTACTTGGTACAATGCTGTCCATCGGGGGCAGCGGTATGCTACTCGGCACGGCAGTCATCACCAGTTGGGGTGGAGGAAAGCGTCGCATATATAACGTATTCTGGTTTATGCTGTTAGGCGGGTTATGTTTGCTGCTAGCTGGGCTGCGTCCTGATGTTGTGCTGTGTAGTGTTGGCATTTTCCTTTACTTTTTCAGTCTGCCGATCCTTATTAGTTCTAAGCAAGCCATTTTGCAGAGTAAAATTGAGTTTGAGGTGCAGGCAAGAGTTTTCGCTGTGAACGGAATGCTCATCAATTTATCCTTCCTGCTTGCTTATTTAGTTGCCGGACTGCTAGCTGACCATGTGTTTGAGCCACTGCTTACCATTAACGGACCATTAGCTGGAAGTGTTGGAAAGATAATTGGTGTCGGACCGGGACGTGGCATTGGCTTGCTATTCATCATCATGGGAATACTCTTGATAGTAGCAATTGTGACCAGCTATCTTTCTCCGCGCTTGCGACTAGTAGAATCGGAGCTGCCAAATGTAATCTCCCACTAAATAACTGCCAGTTTTGCAAGCAAATAGCAAAAGTATGCTGGCTCAAGCAAACTCTCTGTAATTTTTGGAGGAATTATGAGTTGGAATGACCTTGAAGATAGAACTATATACAAAGTTGTCGTCAATCACGAACAACAGTACTCAATTTGGCCAAGCGAGCGCTCAAATGCTCTTGGTTGGACAGATGTAGGTCAAAGCGGCACAAAGGCAGAATGCCTAGCTTACATAAAAGAAGTATGGACTGATATGAGACCGCTTAGCTTGCGTCAGTAAATGGAAAATTCGGCACAATCAAACTAAAATATTCAATTTAACTTGAGATAAACATTAAATGAAAAAGAATAACATTGAAGATATTTATCAACTATCCCCAATGCAACAGGGGATGCTGTTCCATACCCTTTACGCTCCCGATTCTGGGGTGTACTGTCAACAATTGAACTGTACTTTGACAGGAGCGCTGGACGTTGAGGCATTCAAAGCCGCATGGCAGCAAGTCGTCGCACGGTATGTCGTCTTGCGAACTGCATTCATTTGGGAACGTAAAGACGTGCCACTACAGGTGGTGTACCGACAGGTGAAACTGCCAATAGAGATCCATTCTTGGCTCGGGCTATCTCCTCAACAGCAGCAACAACAACTGGCGACTTTCATAGAAACAGACCAGCAGCGTGGCTTTCAACTGGACAAGGCACCACTGATGCGCCTCAACCTGATTCAAATGTCTGATGAGGTCTACCAATTTGTCTGGAGTTATCACCACATAATTCTAGATGGGTGGTCGTTGCCGTTGGTATTCACCGAAGTGCTGGGCTATTACGAAGCATTGTCTGAGGGGCAAGAGTTACAACTGCCACCGACTCGTTCCTACCGCGAGTACATTGCCTGGTTACAGAAGCAGAACATGGCAGTTGCCGAACAATTTTGGCGGCAAACACTCCAGGGTGTGACGACACCAACGCCACTAGTCGTCGATAAACCACACCAAAGCTTGTCTGGGTCACAAAGCTACAGTAAGCAGATTGTTACGCTATCAAGTGCAGCTACAGCAGAGCTGGTGTCGTTTGCACGTCAGCATCAATTGACGTTGAACACCTTAGTACAAGCCGCTTGGGCAATACTTTTGTGGCGGTACAGTGGCGACGACGTAGTTTTCGGCGTAACCGTCTCAGGTCGTTCTCCAGCTATACTGGGCGTAGAGTCGATAGTTGGGATATTTATCAATACCCTACCGATGCGGGTGGAACTGTCTGCTGAGGACACAGTTCTACCAAAGCTCAAGCAAATACACAAGCAACAGGTGGAAATGAGTACTTATGAGTACACGCCACTGGTAGAGATTCAGGGGATGAGTGATGTGCCGCGCGGGCTGCCGTTGTTTGAAAGCATCGTGGTGTTTGAGAATTATCCGGTAGATGCCGCTTTACAAGAGCACTCACAGAAGTTGCACATCAGTGATGTTTATGCTCTCGAAAGGACTAACTATCCACTCACTCTCGTAGCCCAGCCCGGAGAACAATTGTCGTTGTGGTTCGTCTACGATACTCAGCGCTTTGACACGGCTACTGTTACACGGATGATGGGGCACTTCCAGACCTTGCTTGAAGGTATGGTGACTAACCCTCAGCAGCGTCTTGCAGACCTACCACTGCTCAATGTGTCCGAGCGTCAGCAGTTGCTGATGAAGTGGAATGACACCCAGACCGATTATCCTCAGGATAAGTGTATTCATCAGCTGTTTGAAGAGCAAGTGGAACTGACACCAAATGCCGTGGCATTAGTGTATCAGAATAAACAGCTAACTTACCGAGAGTTAAATACTCGTGCCAATCAGTTAGCACATTACCTACAGAGTTTGGGTGTAGGACCAGAGGTACTAGTAAGTATTTGTACTGAGCGTTCCTTGGAGATGATAGTAGGACTTTTGGGGATTCTGAAAGCGGGAGGCGCTTATGTGCCCTTAGACCCAACCTATCCCCAAGAGCGCTTAGAGTTTATGTTGCATGATTCACAGATTAAGGTGCTATTGACTCAAGAAAAGTTGGTTACAAATTTGCCTAAGCATACGGCGCATACGATCTGCTTGGATTCACAATGGGGGGTCATCTCTTGTGAGAGTCAGGATAATTCTATCAGTGATGTGCAACCCACTCACTTGGCTTATGTGATTTACACTTCGGGATCTACAGGAAAGCCGAAAGGAGTCCTAGTGACTCACCAAGGATTATGTAACCTAGCTCAGGCTCAGACTCGCTTGTTTGATGTCAACTCAGACAGCCGTGTTCTTCAATTTGCTTCCTTTAGCTTTGACGCTTCGATTTGGGAAGTGGTGATGGCTCTTTGTTCTGGAGCAAGGCTTTGCTTGGAAACAAAGGACTCCTTACTCCCAGGACTGAATTTAATGCAGTCTTTGCGTACTCATAACATTACCCATGTTACGCTCCCCCCTTCCGCGTTGGCTGTTCTACCCTATGAAGAATTGCCAGCTTTACGAACAATTGTTGTAGCAGGAGAAGCTTGTTCTCCCGATTTGGTAGCGCAATGGTCAAAAGACCGACGTTTTTTCAATGCCTATGGACCTACTGAATCAACTGTCTGCGCTACCGTAGCTGAATGCACTGACAGCAGCAATCAACTCTCAATCGGTCGTCCCATCGCCAACACACATATCTATATTCTTGACTCCCATCTTCAACCAGTACCAATTGGAGTCAGGGGTGAACTGTACATCAGTGGTGCTGGTCTGGCTCGCGGTTATCTCAACCGTCCCGAGTTAACCCAAGAGAAGTTTATCGTTAATCCCTTTAGTCAACAACAAGAGGCGCGCCTGTACAAAACTGGTGACTTAGCTCGTTACCTACCAGACGGTAACATTGAGTTTATTGGTCGCATTGACCACCAGGTGAAGATTCGTGGTTTCCGCATTGAACTCTTAGAAATCGAAGCGGTGCTCACTCAACATCCTAGCGTCAAACAAGTCCTAGTGATAGATCGCGAGGATGTACCCGGTGACAAGCGCTTGGTGGCATATATCGTTCATCACCAAGAACAAGTCCCCAAGGTGAGCGAACTTCGCTCCTTGCTGAAGGCGAAATTGCCAGACTACATGGTGCCATCGGCGTTTGTGATGCTCGAGACTATGCCACTAACTCCTAACGGCAAAGTCAACCGTCAGGCTTTGCCAGCACCCGATACGTTACGTCCCGATTTGGAAGCAACTTTTGTGGCTCCGCGTACATCAACCGAGGAGGTGATGGCACAAATCTGGACTCAAGTGCTTCGGCTCGAGCGAGTTGGTGTCAATGACAATTTTTATGACCTTGGCGGTCATTCCCTGACAACAACTCAATTGCTCTTCCGCGTACAAAATACCTTCACTGTAGTATTGCCCTTACACGTCCTGCTCGAAACACCTACAGTTGCAGGAATGGCTCAAGCCATTGATAATATTCGTGAGAGCACACTGACTGCGACTGCGACAACATCTGTCATGGAACTCAATGCAGAAGCTGTTTTGGATGAGACAATTCGTTGTGAGGGTACACCTGTTGAGTTTACCTCACAGCCAACACGTATCTTTCTGACTGGCGCAACAGGTTTTCTGGGAGCTTTTTTACTTTATGAACTCCTAGAGCAAACCAATGCTGACATTTATTGCTTGGTACGCGCCTCTAATGTCGAAGAAGGCAACAAGAAGATCCGCGCAAATCTTCAATCCTACTTACTCTGGAATGAATGTTTTAGTTCCAGAATTATCTCAGTTCCTGGCGATTTATCGCAACCACTTTTTGGTCTAGGCGATCGACAGTTTCAATTATTAGCAAGTACAATAGATGTCATTTATCATAATGGCGCATTAGTTAATTTCGTCGATCCATACCCTAAACTTAAGGCAGCTAATGTTCTTGGCACTCAGGAAGCCCTGAGATTGGCAAGCCAAATTAAAGTTAAGCCCCTACATTATATTTCTACCCTTGCCGTTTTCCCCTGGCAGGAGGACTTCTCCAAAGATCATATTTTCCGCGAAAATGACTCTTTAGATGGTGGTCATGTTGCAGGTGGCTACGAGCAGAGTAAATGGGTAGCAGAAAAGTTAATCATAATCGCACGCACTCGCGGACTTCCTGTGTGTATTTATCGCCCAGGAAGAGTCTCAGGGCACAGCCAAACCGGAACTTGTAATACAGATGACCTCATGTCCAGAACCATCAAGGGTTGTCTTCAACTTGGAAGTGTTCCTTCTTTAAACATGATGGTGGATATGACGCCTGTAGACTATGCGAGCAAATGTATCGTTCATCTCTCAATGCAGAAAAAATTGCTGGGGGAAACTTTTCATGTGGTGAATCCTCAGCCAGCCCACTGGAGCAACGTCATGACTTGGTTGTGTTCTTTTGGTTACTCGCTAGAGGTAATTCCTTACAAGCAATGGCGAGCAGCCCTGCTCAAGAGTGCTGAGCATTCCACAGAAAATGCGTTGTATCCATTAATATCTTTTTTTGGGGAGGAATCATCCGATAACTTAGTCGAGTTCGACTGTCAGAATACGCTGGATGGGCTTGCAGGAACTTCCATCGACTGTCCGTCAGTCAGTGCAGAATTGCTGAACACTTACTTGTCATACTACGTTCGTAGTGGTTTTTTGTCGGCTCCGCAGCAGATCGATAAAGTTGGATATTCTTTCGATAAAGCTTTAGCGTAAAAAGTCTTAAATGTCAAGTCTAAAGTATGAAATCAAGAAACCCATATACCCAGCTTTTGGTGCGATTTATAATGAGTGCTTGATTTACGCCAAGCTGTACTAACAAATTGAGTCAACTAAGTATCACTTTTTTTGGAGGAATTATGAGTTGGAATGACCTTGAAGATACAACTATATACAAAGTTGTTGTCAATCACGAACAACAGTACTCAATTTGGCCAAGGGAGCGCTCAAATGCTCTTGGTTGGACAGATGTTGGTCAAAGCGGCACAAAGGCAGAATGCCTAGCTTACATAAAAGAAGTGTGGACTGATATGAGACCACTCAGCCTGCGTCAGCAAATGGAAAATTCAGCACAATCAAGCTAAATATTCAATTTAACTTGAGATAAACATTAAATGAAAAAGAATAACGTCGAAGACATTTATCAATTATCCCCAATGCAACAGGGGATGCTGTTCCATACCCTTTACGCTCCCGATTCTGGGGTGTACTGTCAACAATTGAACTGTTCTTTGACAGGAACACTGAATGTTGAGGCATTCAAAGCTGCATGGCAGCAAGTTGTAGCGCGGCACGTTATCTTACGGACTGCATTCATTTGGGAACGCAAAGACGTGCCACTACAGGTGGTGTACCGACAGGTAAAACTGCCAATAGAGATCCATTCTTGGCTCGGGCTATCTCCACAGGAGCAGCAACAGCAACTACAAGACTTTCTGGAATCCGATCGCGATCGTGGCTTTCAACTAGACAAAGCACCACTGATGCGCCTCAGCCTGATTCAAATGTCAGATGAGGTCTACCAATTTATCTGGAGTTATCACCACATAATTCTAGATGGATGGTCGCTGCCGTTGGTATTCACCGAAGTGCTAGGCCGTTACGAAGCATTGTCTGAGGGGCAAGAGTTACAATTGCCACCGACTCGTTCCTACCGCGAGTACATTGCCTGGTTACAGAAGCAGAACATGGCAGTTGCCGAACAATTTTGGCGGCAAACACTTCAGGGCGTGACGACACCAACGCCACTAGTTGTTGATAAACCACATCACAGCTTGTCTGGGTCACAAAGCTACAGTAAGCAGATTGTTACGCTATCAAGTGCAGCTACAGCAGAACTGGTGTCTTTTGCACGTCAGCATCAATTGACGTTGAACACCTTAGTACAAGCCGCTTGGGCAATACTTTTGTGGCGGTACAGTGGCGACGACGTAGTTTTCGGCGTAACCGTCTCAGGTCGTTCTCCAGCTATACTGGGCGTAGAGTCGATAGTTGGGATATTTATCAATACCTTACCGATGCGGGTGGAACTGTCTGCTGAGGACACAGTTCTACCAAAGCTCAAGCAAATACACAAGCAACAGGTGGAAATGAGTACTTATGAGTACACGCCACTCGTAGAGATTCAGGGCATGAGTGATGTGCCGCGAGGGCTGCCGTTGTTTGAAAGCATCGTGGTGTTTGAGAATTATCCAGTAGATGCGGCTTTACAAGAGCACGCACAGAAGTTGCACATCAGTGATGTTTGTGCCTTCGAGAGAACCAATTATCCACTCACGATTGAAGCCCAGCCCGGAGTGGAATTGTCATTGCGGTTCGTCTACGATACTCAGCGCTTTGACACTGCTACTGTTACACGGATGATGGGGCATTTCCAGACCTTGCTTGAAGGTATAGTGACTAACCCTGAGCAACGCCTTGCAGACCTACCACTGCTCAATGTGTCCGAGCGTCAGCAGTTGCTGATGAAGTGGAATGACACCCAGAGCGATTATCCTCAGGATAAGTGTATTCATCAGCTGTTTGAAAAGCAAGTGGAACTGACACCAAATGCCGTGGCATTAGTGTATCAGAATGAACAGCTAAGTTACCGAGAGTTAAATACTCGTGCCAATCAGTTGGCACATTACCTACAGAGTTTGGGTGTGGGACCAGAGGTACTGGTAGGTATTTGTGTTGAGCGCTCCTTGGAGATGATAGTAGGACTTTTGGGAATTTTGAAAGCGGGAGGCGCTTATGTGCCCTTAGACCCAACCTATCCCCAAGAGCGCTTAGAGTTTATGTTGCATGATTCACAGATTAAGGTGTTGCTGACTTTGCAGGGGTTAGTAGTCCAATTGCCACATAAGATGCAAATAGTCCATTTAGATGCAGACTGGGAAGCCATCGAACAGAATAGTACAGAGAACCCAATAGTGGGTGCCACACCTAAAAATTTAGCCTATGTAATTTATACATCAGGTTCTACAGGAAAACCTAAAGGGGTGATGATTCCACATCAGTCTCTAGTAAATTTCACGCAATCAGCAACTGTTGAATACAGGTTAAATCAACATGACCGCATCCTTCAGTTTGCATCTATCAGTTTCGATGCTGCAGCAGAAGAAATTTACCCCTGCCTCACCTGCGGTGGTACGTTAGTGTTACGTACTCAAGAAATGTTGAGTTCGGTGTTGCAGTTTTTGCAACAGTGCAAGGATTTGGAACTAACGGTGTTAGACTTGCCGACAGCATACTGGCATCAGATATGTTCTGACTTAGCTTCAGCGGATTTGGCACTACCTGATTCCTTGCGGTTGGTAATTATTGGCGGAGAGCGAGCGCTTCCCCAAGCAGTAAAAATTTGGCAAGAGCGTGTAGGTACTATTCCCGAGTTAATAAACACATACGGTCCTACCGAAGCGACTGTAGTCACAACGCTCTGCAAATTATCAGGTAAATCAACAGAACTTGATGAACAAGAAGTACCAATTGGACGTCCTATTGGTAATGCCAAAGTATACGTACTAGATCGAAACCTCCAACCAGTGCCCATCGGAGTTCCTGGAGAACTGCACATTGGCGGTACCTCCTTGGCTTGGGGCTACCTTAATCGCCCAGACTTGACTGCCGAAAAATTCATCGGTAACCCGTTTAGCGACCAACTAGGGACACGCTTGTACAAAACTGGTGACTTAGCTCGTTACTTACCAGATGGTAATATTGAGTTTATTGGTCGCATTGACCACCAGGTGAAGATTCGTGGTTTCCGCATTGAACTCTTAGAAATCGAAGCGGTGCTCGCTCAACATCCTAGCGTCAAACAAGTCCTCGCGATCGCTCGAGAGGATGTACCCGGTGACAAGCGCTTGGTGGCATATATCGTTCATCACCAAGAACAAGTCCCCAAGGTTAGCGAACTTCGCTCCTTGCTGAAGGCGAAATTGCCAGACTACATGGTGCCATCGGCGTTTGTGATGCTCGAGGCTATGCCACTGACTCCTAACGGCAAAGTCAACCGTCAGGCTTTGCCAGCACCCGATACGTTACGTCCCGATTTGGAAGCAACTTTTGTGGCTCCGCGCACATCAACCGAGGAGGTGATGGCACAAATCTGGACTCAAGTGCTTCGGCTCGAGCGAGTTGGTGTCAATGACAATTTTTATGACCTTGGCGGTCATTCCCTGACAACAACTCAATTGCTCTTCCGCGTACAAAATACCTTCACTGTAGTATTGCCCTTACACGCCCTACTTGAAACACCTACAGTTGCAGGAATGGCTCAAGCCATTGATAATATTCGTGAGAGCAAACCGACTGCGACTGTCACAACATCTGTCACGGCGCTCAATGCAGAAGCTGTTTTGGATGAGACAATTCGTTGTGAGGGCATAGCTGTTGAGTTTACCTCACAGCCAACACGTATCTTTCTGACTGGCGCAACAGGTTTTCTGGGAGCTTTTTTACTTTATGAACTCCTAGAGCAAACCAATGCTGACATTTATTGCTTGGTACGCGCCTCTAATGTCGAAGAAGGCAACAAGAAGATCCGCGCAAATCTTCAATCCTACTTACTCTGGAATGAATGTTTTAGTTCCAGAATTATCTCAGTTCCTGGCGATTTATCGCAACCACTTTTTGGTCTAGGCGATCGACAGTTTCAATTATTAGCAAGTACAATAGATGTCATTTATCATAATGGCGCATTAGTTAATATTGTCGATCCATACCCTAAACTTAAGGCAGCTAATGTTCTTGGCACTCAGGAAGCCCTGAGATTGGCAAGCCAAATTAAAGTTAAGCCCCTACATTATATTTCTACCCTTTCTGTTTTCCCCTGGCAGGAGGACTTCTCCAAAGATCATATCTTCCGCGAAAATGACTCTTTAGATGGTGGTCATGTTGCAGGTGGCTACGAGCAGAGTAAATGGGTAGCAGAAAAGTTAGTCGCAATCGCACGCACTCGCGGACTTCCTGTGCGTATTTATCGCCCAGGAAGAGTCTCAGGACACAGCCAAACCGGAACTTGTAATACAGATGACCTCATGTCCAGAACCATCAAGGGCTGTGTTCAACTTGGAAGTGTTCCTTCTTTAAACATGATGGTGGATATGACGCCTGTAGACTATGCGAGCAAATGTATCGTTCATCTCTCAATGCAGAAAAAATTGCTGGGGGAAACTTTTCATGTGGTGAATCCTCAGCCAGCCCACTGGAGCAACGTCATGACTTGGTTGTGTTCTTTTGGTTACTCGTTAGAGGTAATTCCTTACAAGCAATGGCGAGCAGCCCTGCTCAAGAGTGCTGAGCATTCCACAGAAAATACGTTATATCCATTAATACCTTATTTTGGGGAGGAATCATCCGATGACTCAGTCGAGTTTGACTGTCAGAATACGCTGGATGGGCTTGCAGGAACTTCCATCGACTGTCCGTCAGTCAGTGCAGAATTGCTGAATACCTACTTGTCATACTACATTCGTAGTGGTTTTTTGTTGGCTCCGCAGCAGATCGATAAAGTTGGATATTCTTTCGATAAAGCACTAGGAGCTATGACTAGATAGCGATATCATAGGACAAACAAGTTGCAAAACTGTACTAACAAATCGAGTTAACTAAGTGTCACTTTTTTTGGAGGAATTATGAGTTGGAATGACCTTGAAGATACAACTATTTACAAAGTTGTTGTCAATCACGAACAACAGTATTCAATTTGGCCTAACGAGCGCTCAAATGCTCTTGGCTGGACAGATGCTGGTAAAAGCGGAACAAAGGCAGAATGCCTAGCTTACATAAAAGAAGTGTGGACTGATATGAGACCACTTAGCTTGCGTCAGCAGATGGAAAATTCAGCACAATCAAACTAAATATTAAATGTGACTTGAAATAGGTAAACTGACATCTTGCACCATCGCCTCCCAAGCGAAAATAAAAGCCCAAAAAGTTTATTATATTGTAGAGCGATCGCTGCCCACAAGTCCCTCCTACTTGAAGGTGCAAGATGTTAATAAATGAAAAAAAATAACATTGTTAAAAATGCGATCGCCTCTTTTCACATATAAATTAACGGGACATGGAAAAATCTTCTTCTAATCTGATAGAACAACCACTTCGGGTGTATTTGCAAAATACTAAAAATATAGTGGAATCTGTTTTATTAGAACACATTTCTGTTGAAGATTGTGCTGTGCTCATTCGGGAAACAGAAATATCTCGCCCTCAATTAGTTGCCTATGTCGTCTCACAGCAACCTCTGGAATTAGAACAATTACAATTCCACCTGCAAGAAGCTATACCATCGGCTTTATTACCCAAAGCTTATGTACAGGTATCTAATCTACCGTTGACTCCTACAGGAGAAATAGACAAACAGGCTTTAATAAGTCTGCCAGTGTTAGATTTTCAATTAGCTGAACAAATAGAAAAGCAACTCAAGTCAAGATTAGAAATTGAGCAGTTAGCAGTCATTTTACAAGAGGACTCCCTACGCCTTCCCCGATTACACATAACAGATTTACTTCCAAAGAGTCATAGGTTAAATACTCCTGTTATTAAACAATTAATTTCCTCCGCTCCTGAATTAAAAACACAATTACAAAGCTCACAAACAAAGCATACTAAAGAAACCATTATTATTAATGGAACCAACTACTACAGCCATGAAATCGAAGCGGTAGTTGAAGAAATTAAACAAGTAGAAGCATCATACACTGTTGCTTGTGTTGTTAAAGATGCCGATAGTGCCACAGAGAAATTAGCTATCTTTTTCCACTCACCGATTGTAGAAGACGAACGACTGCAAAAACTACTTCAGACAATTCAGCAGACTATCGTTAACAAAGTGGGATTGAATCCAGATTATTTGATTCCAGTAGCTAAGGAGGGTATTCCCAAAACCGCTATTGGCAAAATCCAGCGTCTTCAATTGAGCCAACGTTTTCAAGCCGGAGAGTTTGACACAATTCTCAAACGACTCGACATCTTAATGGGCGATCGCAATACCCTACCTGACTGGTTTTACCACAAGATTTGGCGATCGCAAAAACCCGTATGGCAAGACTGGCAACCTATAAGCGGACATACGGTGGTATTTCTTGACTCTTCGGGATTAGGGTCGATATTGTGTCAACATTTACAGTCGGCTAATCGCTCATCTATCTGCGTTCAAATAGGGAAAGAGTTTAGCTTACTCGGTGACAACAGCTATTGCATCAACCCGCAAAATCCCGACCACTATCAACAACTGTTTCAGTCCATCCTCTATAATGGTCAACCTGTCACCGAGATTATACATTTGTGGACTTATGACTCATTGTCAGCAGATATCCCCTCTTTAGACGCACTCCAAAAAGCTCAAGACAGAGGAATTTACAGTCTCTTGTACTTAATCCAAGCATTAGCTAAGGTTCAAGGTTCTCAGGAGCCGGTACGCTTACTATGCGTTGGAAGTCAAACTCAAGCTACCTCATCCACAGATAAAATTGCTCCTGCCAAGTCGCCAATATTAGGCTTGCTCAAAACTATTCCCCAGGAAATGACGACTTTGCGCGTCCGTCATGTGGATCTTCTGCTAGAGGAAGAAGAGAACAATACAGCTTATATTCTCCAAGAACTCCAAACAAACTCAAAAGCTTTGGAGGTTGCGTATCGTGAGGGACAGCGTTTGGTTCCTCGCTTACAAAAAGTAGATTGGGAACAACAACCCAAGGGAGAATTACCTTTTAAGCAAGGAGGTATTTATCTATTAAGTGGTGGACTTGGCGGCGTCGGAGCGGAGATTGCAAAATATTTACTGGAAAATTATCAAGCAAAGCTGTTATTGCTGGGGAGGAGTCCTTTAGATGAAAAAATCAAGGTTTATCGAGAATTAGAGCAATTACCAGGAGAAATTAGCTATCAACAGGTAGATATATGCCAGTACGAGCAAGTACAACAGGCACTCACACAAGCTTTATCTCAATGGCAAGGAGAATTAGCTGGAATCATTCACTTAGCGGTAGTATATGGGCAGAATTTACTTTTAGAAGAAACTCGCGACAACTTAGAGGCGGTGCTGCGCCCTAAAGTACAAGGAACTTGGGTATTGCATCAACTGCTGCAAGATCGTCCCAACAGCTTGTTTATTAGCTTCTCTTCTTTAGCCGATTTATTTGGCGGTGCTAATATCGGTGCATATATTGCTGCTAACTGCTTTTTAGAAAACTTTACGCACTATCAACGCCATCAACAGGGACACCAGAGTTATTGCTTTGTTTGGGGTAACTGGGATAACTTAAGCATCAGGCAAGATAATCTTGCACAATCCTGGCTCCATCGCCGAGGTTCCTGCACTATTTCCACCACCCAAGGTTTGTATTCTTTGCTGACAGGTTTGTACCATAACCAAGAACATTTGTTAATAGGTTTAGATGGTAGTAAACCGTATAGCCAGAAGTATTTGGAAATAGCAGCTCGTGGGTTGCAGAAATTAACTGCTTATTTCACCACAAAGGACATTGGCACTACTATTTCAGATTTAATTGTACAGATACAGGACTATGCGATCGCAGATGACTTTGGCACGCTAGCGATTTGTGATTTCATACAGATTCCACAGATGCCCTTGACAGTTACAGGGGAAATCGACCGGGAGCAGTTACGACTTCTCAGTGCTGGTAGAGACACCCAAACACCGATTATGCCTCGTAATGACTTAGAGCGGCAAATATCACTTGTTTGGCAAGAAGTTTTAGGAATTGGACAAATTGACATTCATAGTAACTTTTTTGAACTGGGTGGGAGTTTTATCAAAGCAATTATTTTGGTCAATAAATTAGAAAAGCAACTAAGACGAAACTTTCATTTTACATTGATGATTGAAGCTCCAACTATTGCTCAATTTTCATCGTACATTCGGAACAATTATCCAGAACTTAATTCTAGAGTACAAGGTTCTGATATGGGTACAACAAACAGCAAAACAACGGTACTATCTGGAAAAAATAACGTCATACCAATTACGAAAAAACTAATTACTGTTGCAACCGATATAGAGGAGGGAGAAATTTGAAAACAGTCGAGCGATTGTTAACTGACCTAGAAAAGTTGAAAATTCAACTTTGGCTAGATGAAGAAGTTCGTCTGCGCTACAGTGCCCCCAAGGGAGCTTTATCCTCACAGTTACGCGACGAATTGCGAGAACGTAAAGCAGAAATTATCGAATACCTGCATCACAAACATCAGGTAGCAAAGTTCCCACCCATTGAGTCTATCTTGGTCAAGATCCAACCAACCGGAAGTAAACCACCTTTGTTCTGCATTCACCCAGCTAGTGGTAACGTTTTCTGCTATTTAGAATTATCCCGACATCTAGGTTTGGATCGGCCTTTGTATGGCTTGCGACCACCTAATTTATACAGCCAAGAAAAACCTTTAATTTCCATAGAACAGATGGCTGCGACTTATATCAAAGTCATACAGTCCGTTCAGCCCCAAGGACCCTATCACCTTACAGCTTCTTCCTTTGGTGGAGTTGTAATTTATGAAATGGCACAGCAATTGCAAGCTACTGGTCAAGAAGTTTCTTTTCTAGGAATGTTGGATATGCCTTTACCTATACCTAGAGATCTAAAAAACCAAATAGAAAAAGAGAGGAATGAATACTATCTAGTTTTAACCGCTTTTGCTGACAGTACAGCAGGTGCTTTAGGTGAGTATGTGCAACGAATAACAATTGAGGAATTGCAAACTTTATCTGACTTAGAAGCACAATTAAATTATATTTTGCAAAAATTGATCCAGCTTAAACTTTTACCTGCTGAATTTACATTTGAGCAGTTTTGCCATCTTTTTAATGTATTTGAAGGCAATGTCACAGCTGGAATGCGCTATATAATGAAAACCTATCCTGGTAAAGTTGTCTTCTTCCGCGCAACAGAAGACATAATTGACTTATTTCACAAATATCAAGACCCAACAAGAGGTTGGTCAGAATTCGCACTTGGTGGGGTAGATGTTCATGAGGTAGAAGGGAACCATTACTCTATGCTTCGTAGTCCGATTTTAGCCGAAAAAATCAAGCCTTATCTGATATAATCTTAGCCTCAGCGTCAATTCTCCGTCTTTTGTGACCTGAAAGAATCCCTTCGGCTTGAGCAAAGGAGCCGTCAACTATCCCAATCTCGTTCCAAATCATGGATGACTTTTTCGATATACCAATCCTCTGGCATTCCAGGATAATCATACTTTGCTTGGTCAATCAGCCGTTCGGCAATTTCCCAATGTCCTCCAACAAGTCTTAACAAGCGTTGGCGTTGTAAGTTGTTCGTTGTTTTTTTGGGTTCGGAACTAAATGAGTTAATTTTTTTGAGACTATCTAAAACTTGTTGGTAATTTGCCCAATCTTCTTTTTCACAAAACATACTCGCCGCACGTTGGTAATCTTCAATAGCGCGATGCATTTCTTCTATGCAAGTATAGGCAATACCGCGATTGTAATAAGCTGTTGCATCATCGGGATTAATTTCCAAGGCTTTGGTATAGTCTTTGATTGCACCTAAATGGTTACTCATTTCCCGATAGACATTCCCTCTAGCAACATAAAGCAGTGCATCTTGAGGTTGTATTTGAAGTGCTCGATCGAAATCGGCGATTGCTCCTGTATGGTCTCCTAAATGAAACCGTGCTTTTCCCCGATTGCGGTAAACAATCGCATCTTGTAAATTCAATTGCAATGCTTGGTTAAAATCGGAGATAGCATCTCGGTAGTTACCTTGTTTACAACGCACGACTCCCCGACAACAATAAGCATATGCATCTTTCGGATCGGCTTGCAACACCCAGTTTAAGTCTTCCATTGCGTCTCGGGTGTTACCTTTCTCGGCTTTATCTAGTAATTGAATAAAATAAGAGCTTTCAGATTTTAAAGGTGCGATTGTAGGAGCAGGCGATGTTACAAGAGTAGGTTTTTCTTTTGGCTGTAACTGTCTCACTTTTGCCAAACATTGACGGCAATTTTCTGTATCTTTTTGGTCTAAATATAATTCTGCTGCCTTTTTAAAGCTGGCGATCGCATCAGGAATATATCCTTGTTTGCGAAGTACTGTTCCTCTCAAATTATATGCTGGTGCATAGTTAACGTTATGGCGAATAGCTTGCTCTGCATCTGCAAGGGCTCCTGGTAAATTTTTTAATGATACTCGTGCTAGAGCGCGACCATAATAAGCTTCAACACTTTGCGTCAAATTTATAGCTTCCGTGAAGTCAGAAACAGCCTTGTGTATCTCTTCCAAGTCAAAGTACGCTAAACCCCGTCGATAATACGCTTCAGCAAAGTAAGGTGCTAGCTGTAAAGCACGAGTAAATTCCTCAATAGCCCCAGTATAATCTTTTTGCTTAGCTTTTTCGATTCCCTTATTATAAGATTCGTTATTCATAGTATTTCTTAAAAGGAGCAAGTACAAGAGTCAAGGCTGAGTGGGAGAAATCCTGTATACTTTCTACTTCAACCGTAAATTCATTCATTTCCAATTTTCGTTGAAACAAAACAAATCTGCCACTATGGACTACCTCTATCGCTATCCACCTTTGCACTCCGGGATTCTGCTGAAACGCTACAAGCGGTTTTTTGCTGACGTCGAACTTGCTTCTGGTCAGGTTGTCACAGCCCACTGTCCCAATACCGGACCAATGACAGGTGTTTGTACTCCTGGTAGTCTAGTACAACTTTCTTACAGCGATCGTCCTAATCGTAAATTGCCCTATACCTGGGAAATGATTCAGGTACACGATAACAAACCAACTTGGGTAGGTATAAATACAGTATTGCCCAATAGAATAACTAAGTTAGCTTTAGAAAAATATCTTTTCCTAGAATTAGGCAAGTATACTCACATTCTTACCGAAGTTGCATATGGTCGGGATAAAAAAAGCCGTGTGGATTTTCTCCTATGTGAAGCTATAGAAAATCAAAACATCGTTCTATCTAGTAACTCTTTAGCAAAACAGAAGGAATTACTACTTGCTCAGAGCACTCCTCAAATTTATCTTGAAGTTAAAAATACAACCTTAGCACAGGGGAAATTAGCACTATTTCCCGATACAGAAACAACACGAGGACAAAAACATCTGCGAGAATTGATGGCACTTCTGCCTCTACACCGTGCAGTTATGCTTTACTTTATTAACAGAGGCGATTGCACAGAATTTTCCCCTGGTGATGCTACAGATCCAATATATGGGCAATTGTTACGAGATGCGATCGCCGCTGGCTTAGAAATTTTACCTTGTCGATTTGAAACAACTCCAGAAGGAGTACGTTATTTAGGTTTGGCAGAATGCAATTTTTGAATTTCCGTAATTTGCCTAGAAGAGATTGAAGTATTTTGATGTTACCAAAAACAATTCTTAGTTGGAAAAGTTTTTGACTACTCCAAAACATTTGTAAGGCATATATTAATGGCTAACATTGCTTACGTATCAACGAAAGAAGGCGATGCTCTCACAGTACGTTCTAAACCCAATGGAGAATCAGTAGGTTCTCTCAGCAATGGTACTGAAGTTCAAGTAACTGGCGAACCCGTACAAGCAGGAAACAGGAAATGGGCGCAAATTGGAACAAATCGTTGGGTCGCTAACGAGTTTCTGACAACTATCAAAACAGCACGAGTGGTTGCAAAAAGAACGACAAAAACCATTGGTGGCGGTTTGAGAGTATACGAAACTCGACTGATAGATAGCAATGGTAACGTTATTAATACAGTACAAGCTGTTTCCGGTCGAGTTGGTAAGCAAACTCCATCTGATGTTGCTGGTTCTGAGACACCTGTACCTTTTGGAATTTACAAGTTTGACAGCCCTGGGGTTGTCGGTACACCGCCAGGAAACAAACCAGAATTTGGTGGTGTTTGGTCTCCAGTGACACCTCTGTTCAGTACGGGACGTTCGGGTATAGGCGTTCACTACGATCCCTCAGCTTTGGCTCAAAATGCTAACACTGGTACTGCTGGTTGTTTTGCCACGCCAACTGTTAAAGAACGGGACATTATGACCAACTTTATTCGCACTCACAAACCAACTCATTTGATTGTGTATGAGAGTTAGTGGTTAGTTGTTAGTGGTTAGTTGTTATACTACAACTGTGTTTTACAATTCTCCTTGTCCCTGCACTCCCAATACTTGTCGCTTAAGCCTAAAAATACGAAAACACGTAGGTTGGGTTGAGGAACGAAACCCAACATTTACAGACATTTGTTGGGTTTGACTATCGTTTACTTCGTCATAAACTTCTTGGGGAATGATGACGGTTCCAAAAATGTCACGCAGCAGTTCCAATCGCCCAACCTTCGCCAATTCACTTAATGGAGTTGTGTCAGCAACAATAATCACGCTCTTAATTCACTCTGTTGATTCAGCATTTCTCTGGCGTGAGCAACTTCCTGCTCGATTTCAGAGCGCGTTTGCTCTGAGAATGTCGAGATTTCATACTTCCCCATTAATTCAATCAAGTCAAGTCGAGTTATACCTAATAATGTTGCGGCTTGATGTTTAGTAATCGCACCCTGTTTGAGTAATGTCATGACATAAGCTTGTTTCGCTTTAAGCTCAGCTTCCATCTTCTGCTCTTGGGAAATGCCGGCGAGGGCTAGGGTAAACTTAATTTCTACTTGCTCCAGTTGCATTACAATTTCAACCAATCGATAGTTCAATTTTAGCTGCCCAATTCTTCGGTCGTGGTCATAAATCTGCTTTCTCAACCTCAGCTTTCAAAATGCTCTTAAGTGGCAGTGTGTAAATTGGTACTGAAGGTATCGTTTCTTGATGGGAGATGAATTTTATAGCGGTTTTCAATTGGGTGCAATACATCAAATAATTAAGGAACCGCAGCCTGTAGCAGATGAACACAGATAAGTCTGTACTTCATTCAAGTGAGAACGACTATATATTCTTGTGGGATGGGCATCTTGCCCGTCCCTTGAAATAAGGCGAGATCGCGTAACCGCAGCACTTCCTGCGCCTGTTGCAATTCATGGAGGAGATTTGCTTGTTCTAGAGCAATGCCAATTTGAACTGCCAGTTGTCGGAACAATTCAAATTTATCAACGTATGTTGGGTTTCGTTCCTCAACCCAACCTACATTAACTAACCATTAAAATTTCAAAGTCCGCGATTTACCATCGTCTTGAAATTGCTGTTCGCCTACTCCAACAAGTTCGACAATTACTTCACGGGATGGTGGTGTCCATTCTCTCTTTCGTTCTCCAATCTCTAAAATTGTATGCTCTGCATCGGCAAAGATACGGTAATTTGTTGTTGCAAATGCTCCTTTTTGAAACTCAAATGAATGTCCGTCATCTTCATAGAATGTAAACTCATTAGTACCATGCCAAACACGTAACCGTAATTGGTTTAGTGGATGTTCATCAACATACTGCATCACAGGTTGCATGGGAATAATTGCACCTGCACGCACATAAAGAGGCATGATTTCTAATGGTGCATGAGCAAGGATGTGAACGGGACCATGATGGCTTTCTCCCGTCCACCAGTCATACCAAGTTCCTTCAGGTAAATAGACGGAACGATGCTCTACTCCGGGACGGTAAATCGGTGCAGCCATTAAATGAGAGCCAAGGAAAACTTGGTCGTAGAGAGTGTAAGTTTTGGGATCGTTGGGGTAATGGTAGAGTAACGGTCTTAAAATGGGTGTCCCTGTAGCGGCTGCTTCCCAAAAGAGGGTGTAAAGGTAAGGTAGCAATTGGTAACGTAGATTTATGTATTCTCGAGAAATTTTCTCTGTACGTTCTCCAAAAATCCACGGTTCGTGACGTGCTGTACTCATAGCTGAGTGACCGCGCATGAGAGGATAAAGCATTCCTACCTGCATCCACCGGGCGAACATTTCTGCTGTGGCGTTACCAGCGAATCCACCAATATCGCAGCCTACAAATGCTACACCAGATAGTCCCATGTTACATAGCATTGGTAGGGACATTTCTAAATGATCCCACAACGACTGATTGTCACCCATCCAAACCGATGACCATCGTTGCACTCCTGCAAAACCAGAACGGGTGAGCACAAAAGAACGCTCATTGGAACGTAACCGTTGCAAACCTTCTGCACTCGCTCTCGCCATTGACAAACCGTACAGATTGTGTACTTCAGCGTGAGTAGCTCTATGTGGGGACAAGGGGGACAAGGTAGAGTTTTCCCCCCCTCCTCCTTGAGGTGCATCTAGAGGAAACCAAATTTTATTTCCACCATCTCCAAAAGGGCGATCGTCAATTGCAGGCTCGTTCATATCATTCCATATTCCTGCAACGCCTACATCAGTTAGACTTTTATGTAAGTCCCCCCACCACTGACGCACATCCGAGCGCAAAAAGTCGGGAAATACTGATTTTTCGGGCCAAACATAGCCGTGGAACAATCGCCCATCAACTTTTCGGACAAAATAGTCGTTTTTTACCCCTTGGTCAAACACGTGATAATTAGCTTCTGGTTCGTATTTTACGCCTGGGTCTATGATGCTAACGGTTTTAAAACCATTTTGCCCTAAGTCTGCAATCAGTTTTGCAGGATCGGAAAAGCGGTTGGGACTCCAGGTAAACACGCGATAACCCCGCATATAATCAATGTCAAGATGGATGACATCACAGGGAATTTGACGCGATCGAAATTCTTGCGCTAGTTCTCGTACTATGGTTTCTGACTCGTAACTCCAACGACATTGGTGATAGCCAATTGACCATTTCGGCGGTAGTGGCATTCTACCTGTTAACTGGGTATAAGTGCGAAGAATGTCCCCAGGTTCGGGACCGTAAATAATATAGTAATCTAACTCGCCTCCACGAGTTTCCATTTTTAAAGTACCCGGTGCTTCTGCACCAAGATCGAACTGACTCCAAAACGTGGTGTTGAAGAAAATACCGTAAGCAAGTTGGGGACGTAAGGCTATAAAAAACGGGATTGACTGATACATTTCATCAGTTTGAGTACTGTAGTCTAAGGCGTCAACTGTCCAATTGGTTTTGACTTCGCTCAGTTTATCTAGCAATCCCGTGCGTTCTCCAAATCCGTAAAAATGCTCATCTACTTCTATATGTTTCCATGCAGCAACTGCACCCAAACGCCAACCCATTCCCATCTCTGTATCGCGAGCAAAGGGACGACCTTCTTTATCAAAGCAGGTGATACGGCATTTTTCTTTGTGTACGATCGCACGTATCTGGTCAGTTTCAATTTCTACAACACTATCTGTTGCATTCACCTCGAAAGGCACATCTTCTGCCCATTCTGCATCATCTAGTGTTACCGCCCAAGGACGACGGGGTTGAAATTCACCTATTGGTGACATCCGCACTCGCAGCAAGTTGGATGCGAGTATGGTAATGCTAACATGGGCGTCACCACACTCCAGATGAATTATGCGATCGCGAAGCGGCTGCTTTGCAGCATCGCTCTTACTGACAGATTGCACCCTATCAATAGTCGTCCAAGGTTGGTCAGTTGTGGGCAGTTTTCCAAAGTATTGGGGCATGCACCCTCCAAGGTAGATGTATATCTCAAAACAATTGCCACTTTAATACACTAACCTATGGACATAAACCTACTGATGGCAGAATTTTTTATTATGCAGCCGTTAACTCGGCAATTTTAGTACGAGCTTTAGCAATAGACTCTGCTAACTTTTGCCCGCCATACTCATCATTTTCAACGTGAACGAAAGTGATATCCGTAATACCCATAAACCCAAAGACGGTGACAAGATATGGATCGTGATAATTCATGCTCTCATATCGCCCACCAGGATGGAAGCCCGAATCCCCTCGTGCTTCGATGATATACATTTTCTTACCGAGGACGAGCGGCTTAAAAACGTTGGTAGAATCATTGGGTTCAAATGCAACAGTGCGTCCAACCCGAACAATTTGGTCAATGTAACTTTTGAATGTACCCGGAATGGTAAAATTATACATAGGAACACCAACGACATAGATATCAGCCTCTAAGAATTCGTCTACGAGTTGGTCGCTCATGCGAATAGCTTCCCACAGATCGGGCGTGCGCTGTTCGGGTGGGGTAAAAGCAGCCGCAATCCAGGATTCATCCACATAGGGAACGGGATTGCGTCCAATATCACGATATGTAACAGTATCATTAGGATGAACTTGCTTCCATTGTTCAACAAACTCTTTGGTCATACGGCGAGAGTGGGAACGTTCGCCACGCGGACTAGAATCAATATGCAGTAAGTGTGCCATAGTTGTGAATTTCTGTTGAGTTAAAGCCTGTTTTCCATTACTATTTCAACTTAGGAACCCGCCCTTCAACTATCTGATTTCTGTGACACTATCAAAATATTGCGATCGATTAGAAAGACACGCACGATTGCTCATCAACACGCAAAACCGACTCTTGTTGAAACTTATTTAGATATGCCTGTCGAATTTGTTGGATTTTTCTGTTACTATCGCTATTGAAAGGATAAAGCAATATTAAAAGCTTCGACTCTTCTTTGACGACTGTTTGACTCGAATTTTTGAATTGACCCTTACCAGTTAATAGCGTCAGCCCATTAGGAAAAAGAGGTGTAACTTCATTGTCTACAAAAAGCTGAAATTCTTTTTCAGTCACTGTTGAACCGTCTGACTTTGATAAGCCAAACAATAGCTCTGTTCTAGAAAAATTTTCTCCCTTCAACTGATTCTTACAAAAGCTATTCTGGCTAGCTTCTATGTTAGAAGATTTATTTGAAATACCGATTGCCAATGCACAGTTCATAATTAGTCCGGTGCCTAAAATGAATCCGAATATCCTGTGAGGAACTTTGAATTTCATAACGTTCTCCATATATAAATTTAAATCCGAATATTTGATGCACGCGGTCTAATAGAGGCAACAAAATAAACATGACATATTTTTTCATAACTTGGTTGTTTTTGCTTACAGTTGATGGCTCAAAACAACTAGCAATCAAAAAATCCTAGATAGCAACAGATGTTTTTATCTATGTTCTAGATAAATCAGAGTGGAAATATTCCTTATTGCTATGGTTGAGCCTGTTATCTATTTACTAGGTGAAAATGCAATCAACTTATGCACTTACTTGATAAGCATAAGGTGACAGTTCGTGTTACTTCTTTATGTACTTGCCATATCATAAGAAAAAAGAAGGCGACGGCAAAAGACATTTTATTAAGAATCGAACGAATATTGGAGAGCCGCTAAAACTATTGCTATTGCTATTGCTACTTGTTACTTTGTTCAAGTCCGTAATCAACCCAATTCCTTAAACCATATAAAAAATTTCCTACTTCTTTATACTTACTACCAGGTACAAACATCTATGTATCAAGGTTTTTAAATTGAGTAGGTAATTGCGTTTTTGTGTTGTTTCTGCGACTCATTATTGCCGACGATACTGCTTCCAAACTGTCCGTTTTCAGCGTTACGCTTTACCCATTGTTCCGTCACAGGGTTGTAAGTTTGGCTGCGTTTGTCCACGGTACCACGGCGATAACGTGTAAACAGTTGAAGCCCCTACCATATTGCAAACATAGCTGCCATCTGCCATCTGGCTTCTTCACTTGGTGGGCATTGCCCACCCTACAATACTTAAAGTTTTTCATAAATCATTTAGGATTCCTATATCTGATTTGTAAAATATACGTATGGTGGGCATTGCCCACCCTATGATACTACGGTACTAGAAACTTTTACAAATGATTTAGGACTGTTATATGTAGTACGAAAACCTAAAAAAGGGTAATAACAATGAGAATTTTAATTGTAGAAGACGACGATCGCATTGCCAAACCTGTTGCAGAAGATTTGAAACATCAGCATTATGTAGTCGATATTGCTTGTGATGGAATGGAGGGTTGGGAATACACGCAATCTACCCAATACGACTTAATTTTATTAGATTTGATGTTACCTAAACTAGATGGTGTCAGCTTATGCAAGCGTTTGCGTGCTGCTAAATACAATTCTCTTATACTGATGATGACAGCACGAGATACAACTGCAGATAAAGTTATTGGGTTAGATGCGGGTGCTGATGATTATTTAGTGAAACCCTTTGAATTAGAAGAATTAGCAGCACGAATCCGAGCTTTATTTCGGAGAATTCCAGAAACTCGTCAACCCATCTTAGTTCATGGGAATCTACAACTCGATCCTAGTAGCTGTACTGTGACTTATCTCAATAACTTACTTTCACTCACACCGAAAGAGTACATGATTTTAGAATGTTTTATGAGAAATCCCACTCAAGTTTTAACTCGTTCGGTCATTTTAAATAAGTTATGGAGTTTTGATAAATTTTCTGGAGAAGATACGGTAAAGACTCATATAAAAAATTTGCGAAAAAAGTTGAAAGATGCGGGAGGTTCTGAAAGCTTAATTGAAACCGTATATGGTATTGGATATCGTTTGTCTAGTTAGAAAATGGGGATTGGCGATTAGGGACTAGGAACTGGGAAAGAATTATTTTCATGATTGATTGTAGGGTTTTCCCATAAATAACTGGATGGAAAATCAAAGACCCCCTTTTTAAGAGGTTGTTTGAAAAGTAGTTGGTTGTGATTTTAGGCACTTATCGATCCCCCCTAGCCCACGCCAGTCGCTGTGAGTTCGGGAGACCCTCCTGCAGCGCTG
>NZ_BAACAP010000118.1:0-24846 GCF_045865695.1 Scytonema hankhaensis NUACC26 | reverse complement strand
CCCCGCGTGGAGTATAAGTTAACTGCCTTTGGCTCTCGGTTCGTTGAAATTCTGGATATTATTGATGATCTAGAAGAATTTTGCCAAAGTCGCCTCTAGAGCATTGGGATAGATAGTAGCTTATGTACAAGTTAAAGCGCAGCCCAACAACCGCGCTGCACCGGAACGTTTCAATATGCTCGGTTGAGTGGCAAAGGTTGTCTGCGTCCGGTGAGCGCGACCGATCAGGCAGCTTCAGAGGCAACTTCCTGTTTTACTGCAAGCTCTAAATGCTTCACTCCTGACGATAGAAAAGCAGTTGCAGCTCGATCGCTCTCAGCCCGATCCACATCCATCAGGGGTGTAAACGAAAGCGTGAGGGTGAGGCGATCGCCCAGGGTCGCAACGCCAACAACCCGCCCGACCAAACCTGACGTGACAGCAGGTGCATGGAGTGCTTCAATCCGAATGTTGCCGTATTGCTGAGCCGAGAACACGACTTTTGCACCCGCAGTAGCAAACGCGATAACTTCGTTAAGCTTCGCTAACGCAGTTGCACGACCAATGCCCGATGTCCCTCCCGTCACTAAAGCAACCTTGTCTTTAAGCATCATGATAGTTACCTCTTGTTGTGAATGGTTATGTTACTTGCGTCAAAAACTCAATGGGCAGCAATACGTGTAGGAGCCAGCAACAAGAAGCGCCTCGATCTATAACCAGGATGAGTAACGATTCTGGTTGTAGGAGCCGGGTTTGAGCATTGCTCTAATTCACACGATGAATTCGATGCCGTACTTGGGTGCTACTGCCAAAATTCGCTTGATCGCTTCGGGAGTAGCTGGGCGGGATGGCGCGTCCGGGTCGTCTACTGGAACACCAACTTCGGCAAAGAAGTTCTCAATTCCCGCAGGCATATACCAGACCAACATCCTGGCGCGTTGGTTGGTAATGTTCTTAAAGGTATGCAGATGTCCCTTCGGAGAATAGAGAAATGTTCCAGGGGTCGCAATCACCGTTTTGTCACCGAGTTGAAACTCTAGTTCGCCCTCTTGGATATAGAACGCTTCATCTTCTCGATGGTGAATGTGTGGCGGCGGATCAATTTCAGGATCAACCCGCAACTCGACGAGCGTACATTGCCCATTGTTTTCTTTGCCCACTGCCTTGAAGGTGAAAATATCTCCCACAACTGAAAGGGAATTTCCTTGACCTGGCTTAAGCAATAGATCATAAGAGGTAGTCATTGTCACTTCTCCTAATAGTTGTTAATTGTTGTGTTGCAATGCGAGATGTCCGATCGTCAAAAGAATGAATAACGATCCTGGTTGCAAAATGGCGGGTTTGGGTATTGATGTTTGCTGGCTCCTACACTTAGTCGCGCTCGATTAGTGTGTTTGAAGGTAAGTTCGGATCGAGCGCCTTACGCGCACTGTCAATGCCTACAACGGGTAACGTACTAGGATCGAGCAAGCCGAGTTGAACCAATACGCTCGCCTGATCCCAGTAGATGTGTTCGTGGGCTAGCTTGTCGCCACGGAACTGGACAATCGCTACCACTGCCACTTCAACTCGTTTAAGAGTCGGAGCAATGCCAGGTAGCATCCAGTCCATCTGGATGCTATGAGTGAACTTAACCAGCATTTCATCGACGAGTTGATTGGTCCCGATCGTGCGCGAGACCGGAGTCAGCTCCATGTCCGGAGGCATCCGTGGAATGAAGTACTTGGAATAAAACTCACGCAGTGCCGATTTCCCTACTCCCCCAGTCATTACCGGAATGTCGTTAACGTAAGCATCCTCAACCATCGTGGCGAGAGTGTCTTCGGTGTTGTGAGTGTCAAACTCAAGCCGCAGATGCTCATCCCAGAGTGCTTGTAAGGCTTCCTGAGCGGGTGTCAGGTTGGGGGTTGCCTGTAAATTTGCTTGTTTGTCTACTGTTTGCTCTTTGGTCATGTTAATTCTCCTGGTTCTATGTATCTAAAGTGTATTGTGTTCTAATGCTTGATTTCTTTGAGATTCTTACGAAGATTTGTCGGATTCTTATGGAGCTTCTTTCAGCGGTCGCGAACCTGTTTCGATATCATTCCAATATAATCGCTTAGAAACAAGGTATTGAGTCCTGCGATCGCAAAAAGATATCTGAAGGCAGATCTGCAATCTGCTAACTGTATATCCGCCATCGATCGCTAAGGATTGCCCCGTGATGTAGCTGGCAGCTTATTCGGCAGTGAAATTTTAGGTGTTGCCGAAGGCATCCGTCAGAGCAACAGGGTTCCAATATTCACTGTAGTAGACAGTCTTGCCATCTTTAATTTTTAGTCGGACAACATAGTCTTGTTCATAACGACGACCCGTAGTAGGAATTAGAGCCGATCCGTGCAGCTCAGCCCAGAGAACATTTGGGTCTGTCGTTGGATATTTACGCACATTTGAGAATGTCAAATTTTGCATTTGAGTCAGCGCCGTTTTGATATGGTTGTAGGCGGCAGATCTGCCTTCTAATCGTCCTGGTCTTCCAAGAGAAGGTGCATACGGAAAGTCCACAATGACATCCTCAGCAAGTAAATCTGCCCAAGCTTCGGTATCTGTAGCCATTAATGCTAGATGAGCATCAAGAATTTCTTCGATTGTATTCAGGGTTGGTTGCATTAGATTATCTCCCATCTATTTACCTAAAATTTACTCATTATGGGCGATCGAGTTCTTTCAGATTCTTACGATGATTTGCCAGATTCTTATGGTGTTAGCGAACTTGCTTCGGCGTCATTCCGGTAAATCGTTTGAAGTATTGTGTCAAATGGCTTTGGCTGGAGAAACCGACTTGTAAGGCAATATTTGCGATCGCACGGCTTGAAGATGCTGATTACGAAGGACACTCCCTTTCAATGCTGCAAAAAATTGCTCACGCTCTCAATCAACGGGTCGTGATTCAGCTTGCTCCAATAGAACATGAGCAAAGTGCATAGGCTACTAAGGGCGCGTCTTACTTAATGAGCCTATAAAAATAAGTAGGACGCGCAAACTGTGAGTCAATGCTTTGTCCAAGTGGGGAAAGTTGAAATTTAGAATTTTACTCATGATTAAAAACTCTAGGTAAGATAATCTGTTCTAGCTACAAGTTACGTAGCATGAGTCTGAAAGTGTGACACTTAACCAATCATTGGGGTCTTACCGTCGAGGTTAACGTCTTTAGGCGGCGGTTGGGGCGTTCTCAGGCGAAAATGCATTTGCTATGGTGACAGAGCGTAATATCGTCCTAGTTCTTGTCGGTGCTGAAACTATTACGATGAAGCCCTCTCAAAATGGCTTGTGGTTTACTCCGGTTTGCTCTAGGAGCAGTTTCTTGACATGAATGAACCGTATTCAGGGCAACGCCTGCTCTCTCGGCGGCTTTCCTCAAAGACAATCCCTCATAAAGTGCAGAGATGACTTTTTGAGAAGAGGGTTTTTGCAAGAAGTCTTCATCTGTCTCAGTTGGGCGACCGACGTGAGTTCCCCAAAGTTTCGCCCTGCTCATCCCCGTCCTAATTGCCTGGGAACGTTGGGTTGCTTTCCGATCGGCTTGGATTCCGACTTCCACTCGATCCGGTTCGCCGTTGAGAATGCCCGTCTCCACTTCAGTCAGGACTTTGGGTTTCATCCGCCGCAAGTCCATCAATACACTCGTTGCCTCATCAAACTTGTAGTACTCAGTTGACGTGCCGTGCATGTAGTTGAAATCTCGGTATCTATGTTTGAAATAGAGTTCCACATTGCCCCTGTGTTCCCAAGTCCCCAAGATTTTGATAGTGACTTGTTGAAATTGAGAGCGCAACTCGTGCATGTATTTCTGTAACTCGCTCTTGAGGTGGGCGGCGGGTCACTCCTATTTTGTAGAAGGTTTCTCCCGATGCTTGTATCAAGAGAAAGTAGAGGGTGTTGGCGAGTATGCGTTGAAGCTGTGCCCTGTAGATTTTGAGGTCGGGCGCGTTTTTCAACGAGCAGTGGAGAATCGGTATCATAGGCATCAAGTACCGACCTCTGCAAGTCACGGAGTTTTTTTTCAATCAACGGTTCAGTGATTTCGTTGAACAGTTGCAGCGACAATTGGCCCAAGGGAATCTTCCCTAGCTTGGTTAACTCGTACCTACCAACCCTACCCTTATACTCGTTCCACTGCAACAATTTTTGGCTTTCTAAAGTGCGAACCATTGAGCAGTGACCTAACTTCTGGAACTTCTCTAACTGCTCGAGTTGTTTGCCTGTGAGTTCTAGGTGAAATTTGTCAAAGAGTGGTAGTGTATGTATGTCAGTTGAGCGCGAGACTTCCCGGCAGGTTTCCCCTGTGTGGGCGAAGTGGTGTTCTTTTCGAGTGCCCTTTTTGGCAGTGAGCCTACCAGAACAGTACGGACAGTGCAGTTGGGTCTTGCCCTTTGGCACGTCATCAATGAAAACGAGCGCTCCATCTTCACTTACCCCGTAGTGTAGCCACATTGCGGAACATGCTTGATACTGTTGGTCGTTTGCGGGCTAGTTCCTAGTGTATCAAAAAAGGTTCGGTTGGGATACAGATTCTTTCAGGTGTAGTTGGCAAACAGCTTTCATGCCCCAGGTGCCACTGCCAATGCCACGAGCTTTCCATATGGCATTTGGTTGGAGTCGAGGGGAACTATTATGTTCCGCCCCTCTCCGTTCGATCTGGACGTGCGATTTTCACCGCATCCAGCTCTCGATATTCTTAGGTTTCCCTTTTACCCATGTGCAGATAATCGTGGCAACTTTCATGTATTGCTATCAGATTATTTTTGCGCCAGTTGTTATGATTCCCATCTATGTGATGAAGGTGAACGCGTTCATCGGCGAGTAGTTTCATACCGCAGGCGGCACATTTATGGTTCTGCCTTTTTAGGGCAGCAGAGGTTTCATTATCATATAGTTTACTGTTTCGTTCACTCCAGTAAACTAGGTCTCCATCGAATGAGGATTTATCCCCTTTGACTATGATATGGTTGTTTTCGGAGTATGGAACCTTAGGGAATGCTTTATCTAGTACAATACCTTTGCCAATTGTGAAGAGAGGTGGTGGTAGAGAAGTGAAGTTAAAGAATCTAAGAAGTCTAGTACTAGAACATCGATTCAGTAACAGGCGATCGTAAGGTAAGTCAGTCAGCCCAGTCAAAAAAGTTGGTAAGTAATAGTTGTATGAACGAATCCAAAAGCAAAGGTAAGTTGAAGAGAATGAAAATCACATAGCTGGGTGAAGGGGGTCGAGACAATTTGCTATCAACCACCTGTTGGGGCGATAAGTTGGGTACGGCTTGCGGCTAAGCGATCGCACTTACCTGACGAGCGCTTGTGACTGAATCGGTGTTCTAGGTGAAGTGAGAAAACCTGAAAAAAGAAGAGGGCAATAGTAGTAGAGTTGTTGTTTACCACAACGACAACTCAGAAAGCAACTTTAGCCCATGTTAGAAATTCTAGCACTTTTACAATGCCTACAACCTCATGTCAAGTCAAAAACAGTGCGTCAATTGAACCAGATCGTGCAAGCAATGCTTGCGATGACAGGACTCTTAACGATGTTAGGTATTTCTCGTTGGACGGTTCAAGGCGAACGAAAAATAAGCACCGTGTTATGTAGTATCAGGCTACAAGTGGCACAGTGCGCGGGGGTTTTGTTACAGGGTGTGGGAAGCGTGAGCGTCCATCTAGATACCGTATTTATCTGCCCATCTTTGCTTAGCCTTGCGGCTCATGGTTAAATGCATTTGCAGAGTTGGCGTTAAAATGCCAGCGATCGCAATCTGCATAAAATTTTCGTATTCCTCGTAATCCTGACTTTCTTCAACAGGAAAGAAGGTCAGGACGTAACCTAAAAGGAAGCTGAACAAAAGTTGATGTAATCCGCTCCATAGATACCATGCTCCTGCTACTTTTAGTTGCCCCATTAGCTTTCTTTGCTCTACAATTTTCTTCTTTGCAGGTTGCTCAATCAACGTCAAATTTTTTTCTTTCATTGGCATTTGGGATTGTTGTTTCCGTAGCAAAATACTTTAAATGTTTTACCCTTATGCCCTGGGTATATGCCGTCTTCGCCAATCTCAACTAGTTGATTGTGCTTGCTAAGACCACATAGCGTAGAAGCTTTGAGGCTGCCAATAATTAACGAGCCATCTAGCATACATTTTTCGTATTCTGCTTCTATCTGTGTGATTGCTGTTTGTCTATGGATTAAAAGATTCACCCAGTAAAGACCATATCCAGCTAATAGAATTCCAGCAATAATAAAACCTGGTTTGTTTTCTTTGGTAATCATAATGTGGTTCTAATCTTAAAAATTTACTACAGCTAACCGGGTAAATCCAACCCAGACGATTGATGCGGACGGGCATGAGCATACTTGCCCGTGGTAGATAAGCTTTCATGACCAAGTGTGGCTTGTACCAACTGCGGTGCTGTTCCTCTATCCAAGCTGTGAGTGGCATGAGCATGGCGCAACCAGTGAGGACTGATATCTTTCTTAATACTGGCGTGAGCTATATCCTTGACCAATTGGTTAATTTGTCTAGCTGACAGAGGTGTGCCACCTTTGCGACTAGGGAACACGGCATCGTTATCGTCAGCGTTGTCACGATATTTAATAAGGGAAGCGTACAGATCGGGCTTGATGACCACAAACCGGGTCTTGTCTCCTTTGCCAAATAGAGTTACCTGTCCTCTACCGTCGCGGTTGGGTTGAACGTCACGCCATCTTAAATTTGCGATTTCCCCAACACGAGCACCAGTCAAATAGAGCAGTCGTAGCACTAGCCGATCGCGCTCGTTGGTAGTAAGGGCAATTATGGTCATCACCTCAAGTTCGGTCAGGTAACGGTTGTTCCCTGCTATTCAATGACATCACAATACCTCAAAACGGGGCAAAAATTGACGTGCAGCGTATCCTAACGGCGTACTACATAGAGAAGTGTAACCGGGTTGGCGGCAGTGCATTTGTATTAGTCAGAGAATGTTTATTCCCGGATTCTTTTTCTCCCAAAAACCACAGAAAAAGCCCCCATATTGAAACTGAAGGCGTTGCTATGCGTACAAAAAAAAACTGGTTTGGTACGGTGACTCCTCATATCCCGAATGAAATATTGTCCATCGTTGCTCTTGTTACTTTTGTATGAACGTGTATTAAAAGTTCAACTTCTGAAGTGTCTTCTACGGGTTCTAGAAGTCGGTCGGTTTCAACAGCGAGACGAGTCACAAGGTTATCATCTTCAAGTAGACAAAAAAATGGGTTTTCGTCTTCTCCTGGCATACTGTCTTTAGGCATTTCCTCCTCTTTTGGCATTCTAAGTGCGTCAAGAAGTGTTTTTAACCGATTATCGAGGTCACCACATTGTGTCACGATAAAACCTGGTTCTTCTGGTCGAAGCAAGGTAATTTTTAGCTCTGTTACCAAATTTATTCTTTCATTAACAAGCGGGACGAAGATAAATTTTTTTATAGGACGCAGAAAACGTGGCGGCGTCTCATCATCTTTACCCACTAAAAGACATTGGTAATCTTTTAGCGGTTTCTGTTGCCATAGCTCCTTCATCTGCTTGTGAATATGTTGACGGATCTGATGTTTGTGCTCCCATTTACTGCTCTTGTTGCTGTCGCTCTTAAGTTGTCCTCGATAATGAAGCCGAAATTCCATATTTTTGATTTAGTGGTGCTAATGTAGCTAAAACATACATCAACTAACTTTACAGTAAATTTTTTGAAAACCGTTACTCACGCAAAAAGCCCCTACGGGTAAGTAGGGGCAAATCTTCCTATATACCAAGAGTGTTTAAATTTAAACAGTCTTCTAAAATGGCATCTCTTGAGCAGCTTTGCAGTTTGCGATCGCAGCTTTCGCAATCTCCCTAAAATTTGCTGACTCATCATAGGACACCTTGATGTACTCCGAACCACACCAGACGCGACAGAACAGAACGCTGTCATCGTCACCGGGTGCTGGTTGTATGGTGATAGGCGCTATCAGCTGCTGTGGGGTCAGGAGTGCTACTGCCACTAGGAGACCTTTGCTGAAGTGGGTATCATGACCACTTTCAAGGATGTATGTTCTATCGGCTTGAATGGTGGCTAACAGCTTGTGGCATGGCTTCCCGCGTCTCTCTGCTTGCTCAAACCTCAATTCTTTCAGGTATCCGGTCAAAGCAGTTGCGGTAATGGGTTTGGGGTTCCGGTCAGCATCTAGGCTGTACCAAAGACAATTGTGCTGTCTGTTGCAGTAAATCTTGCAGCTGCCAGCGTCGTTGTGGAGTCGCAACTTGGGCTTGTCCAGCGCGGTTAGAAGGCGTTTGAGCAATTCTTCTTGCCTAGAGAGAGCTTGTAGTAGCTGGTTCGTGTCGTTAGTCATAGGTGGTATGTGATGGTTATGTGATTGGGTTTGTAATGCTCTAAGTAATGCAAGCGTACTACTCAGAGCATAGAACGGGAACTCCGAGCATTAAGCAGCTGCTTGTCCCAACAACTCTTCGACCTTCCTTGCCACAGTCCCTGGTAACCATTGCAGATCCGAAGTGTCGCCCTTTTCAGAACAATACTTGGCAATCAGCGAGGGCAAGCTCTCCAAGAATTTGACTTTGGTCTTGTTGTTCGCTGCGATCGCAAACTCCTTCAAAATTTCAGCCTTTGTAGCAGGTGCAAAGCCTTGCAGTACAGCCCGGATTTGCGCCCAAGTCTTGAATCCGTAAAGGTTTCGCGCTGTTTCCTGAATTGTGGAGTAAGGGACATCAGAAGCTGGCTTAATTGTGGGAGTCAGATTCTCGCTATTGAGCAAAGCCCGAACTGAATCCGCAAGGACTGTAGGGATGTTGTAGAGGTCTTTTTCAAATGCCTTGCCCTTAACATTGATGAAAACCGCAATCTGACCGGGCAATGTTCGCTCAAGCTCTGGCTTCTGCTTGATTGCTTCTGCTAGCACAAGAAGTTGGTACTTTTACTGAAGGAAATAGTGTTGCTCCCTTGGAAGTTACTTTCAACGCTAACGCAACTCTAGCAGCAGTGCATGGATTGATTAACAACATCACCTTTGCCAATGTCTCAGACAACCCTACCACAACTCCACGCACTGTCAGCTTTGTTCTTACTGACGGTGATGGCGGAACAAGTGCTACTGTCACCAAGACTGTTTATGTAACAGCCGTCAACGATGCGCCTGCGATCGCACCCAATCAAACATTCAGTGTCAACAAAAACGCACCAAATATTTATAAGCTACTTGACGAAACTCTTCAAGTCTGGCACGTTTCATGTTGGCAGGTGAGTAATGGTAGTTCTTTTCTCAGCTTCTGCCAAAAGGGGAGCTGTGTTCAATCATACTCCCCTTTTTTTCTTGGTCATTCCCAATTTAGTTTCAAGACAGAGCGATAATGATAATTTAAAGCATATGATTATCATTATTTTAGGATTTACCCCACATAGACGTATTACACAATTATCAAAGGTCGCAGATGCTTTGAGGCTGACTTGAGAATATTTTTCATCTGTAATTCCACTCTTCTCACAGTGTCTCTGGCATCTACCTAGATTTTTTGGCTGTCTGCTCCAACGCATTGTTAGCTGCTTTTAGCATATTCTGGTACCAATTAAGGACACAGTATTCTTTGTTGTTCTTCTTCCCAGATCTTATAACTGTCACGTCCACCGGGCGACACATCAAAAATTACCATCACATCTGGTGCGACTCTGAGTTTGGGAAAATTTTGAGCAGAGAACAGAAATTGATTTCCCAACACCGTTGCTTGACGATGAGCTAAGTACTGTCGGAGAACTTCTAAGGTAGTTAACAAAGAATAGAGGTGGTTGTAGGTTTCTGCAACCTGGGTTCCATCAGCAGTCGGATAAAATGGTTCGGTTTGTTGAGCAACTTTCAGAATCGCTGTCCTATCTATAAGTTCGTGTTCCGGCACTCTTTTAGTTTACAAATAATCCGAAAAACCTGCTTACCCTGTTTGATTCTCAAACATTCAAAATAATTCAAAATATTCTCTTTGCTCCCAGTCAGTTACTTGCTTTGAATACTCATCTGGAGATTGGTCAGCAACAGCCTCCAAAAAGCGGCTAATTTCACTCTGTTTCATTTTAATGATAAAGTTAATGAATTGCTGTCCCATTTTTTGGCGAAAAAGTTCGCTTTGACTCAAGTATGAAATCGCCTCTAGTAAACTTTGAGGTAAGGCTGGATTTTCTGTAGCGTATGGTTCTTCTGTTGGAGAACCTGGGTCAAGCTGGCAATCTATTCCATCTAACCCACAAATCAATTGTGATGCTATGTAGAGATAGGGATTTGCTGCAGGTTCACCAACTCGGTTTTCAATGTGAGTATTGGGGTCATCAAAACTGCCTTGCAGTCTAATCATCGCCCCTCGGTTTTCCAATCCCCACCCCGCACGGTCAGGAGCCAAGGATAATGGTCTAAATCTTTTATAGCCGTTGATAGTTGGGGTTGTGAAAACACAAGCAGCATGGGCGTGTTTGAGAATCCCACCAACAAAGTGCATGCCTAAATCTGACATAAGCATACTAGGGTTTGCAGACATGAAAGCATTCTCGCCTGTAGTTCGGTGGATCAGCGATTGGTGCAGGTGCCAACCATTGGAAGAAGAACCATTGAGTCTAGGACGACACATAAACGATGCAATGTAACCTTGTTGACGGCAGATTTGCTTAGTGGCCATTCGGAACATCGTCATTGTATCGGCGGCTTGCAATCCAGGAATCGGGTCAAAGGTAAATTCAAATTGACCAACACCCCCTTCGTTTTCCACACTTCTTAAAGGCAATCCCATTTCAACTAGGTTTTCTGCCAGAATAAGCAGTAAGTCGTGAATCTCGGGATTATGCGATTCCAACAGATACTGAAAGCTTCGCTTAACAGCGCTAACTTTGGGAGGTTGACCGGGTTTTCCAGAAGTACCCACATCGGTGAGTGCGATCGCTGGATCGGACAACTTTGCCAGATACCACTCAACTTCCAAGCCAACAATATGCTCTAACCCTCTTTGGTGCAACTCTGCCAAAGATTGACGTAAAACACCTCGACTGGAAAAAGGCATTGCTTGACCATTTTGAAAGTATTGGTCGCAAAGGATCGAGCCAGTCCGTTTTGCCCAAGGCACAATTCGGAAAGTATGAGGATCGGGAACAGCCACGAGATTTGGCGCACCTGTCATTTCGGGCATTTCTAAGCCACTACCACTAACAAAAGGGTTAAATACAAGGGCACTTCCAGTATCGAATAAAAATGTCCCCGTGCTGATTTGCATTCCATTTTCCAAAGCGCTGAAAAATGCTTGGGGTAAGAGCGACTTACTGCGAACAATGCCATGCTGGTCTGACCAAGCAACACGAATTAGCAATAGGTCACGTTCTTTGACAACAGCCTCGATCTGTTGAGATGCTTCTTTTTGAACCTCTGTCCACAAATTATGACGCTCAATAAATCCAGTTCTTTTCATTTTGATGACTCGATCGTGTTCAACTGCTTGTTTAGTTACCTTTGACTTGAAGGATTTTCCAGCTTTGTGCAAAGCATAGTTGATTCCAACTCACTTTCTTCCATTTGACCGTGGGCGATCGCAAGAGGCAATCTTGACTTCAAGTTGACTTAACTTATTAAGATATCCTGCGTTCACATCCCGAGCGCAAATGCTAAAAAATGTTAATTTGACTTTCTTAAGGTGAGGGATGCAGACACCGGGACTGAGTTTAGTTTGTGTTTCAATCCCGCAAGCGGGTTTCATTTATTTGAAAGATGCCCATGGGGGCTGTAGTGATGATCGCCCTCGTTTCAATCCCGCAAGCGGGTTTCATTTATTTGAAAGATTTGACCAGTATATTCCAGCTATCGATGATTGAGGTTTCAATCCCGCAAGCGGGTTTCATTTATTTGAAAGCCCAAAATCATGTTGATTTCGTCTTCAACTTGAGGTTTCAATCCCGCAAGCGGGTTTCATTTATTTGAAAGCAGCTATCGAGGGTTCGCGGCTATTCTAGGGGTGTCAGTTTCAATCCCGCAAGCGGGTTTCATTTATTTGAAAGTGAAGCCACAACATCGCCGTTGCGCCGTGTCGTCAGTTTCAATCCCGCAAGCGGGTTTCATTTATTTGAAAGCTTCTAGTTCGGGGACTGGAAAGCGTGATGAAGGTAGTTTCAATCCCGCAAGCGGGTTTCATTTATTTGAAAGTTGAAAAGATATATGAATCATTAGGATTAAAGGAAGTTTCAATCCCGCAAGCGGGTTTCATTTATTTGAAAGTGTCGGAGTTAAGAAAGTAGAACTAGAACAACTGTTGGGTTTCAATCCCGCAAGCGGGTTTCATTTATTTGAAAGGCTAGCCCCGGTGACGCCTGCTTGTTTACAAGCATGTTTCAATCCCGCAAGCGGGTTTCATTTATTTGAAAGATTGCACCAACGGAGTGTTACAGGTGAAGTGCGAAGGGTTTCAATCCCGCAAGCGGGTTTCATTTATTTGAAAGCCCAACGTTTCATGTATCGGAAGGCTAACGTCATGTTTCAATCCCGCAAGCGGGTTTCATTTATTTGAAAGACTGGCAAACAATTATTAAGTGCAGCTTGAAGTCCAGGTTTCAATCCCGCAAGCGGGTTTCATTTATTTGAAAGTTACTTTAAGTGCGGTGCGATCGTCATGTTATTAAATGTTTCAATCCCGCAAGCGGGTTTCATTTATTTGAAAGTTGGTAGTTCGCCGTGTGGCATGGATTAATAGTAGTTTCAATCCCGCAAGCGGGTTTCATTTATTTGAAAGTCTTGAATGATATCTTCATATGCGCCTTCAGGAGGTGTTTCAATCCCGCAAGCGGGTTTCATTTATTTGAAAGTTAACGCTCTTAAAGCTTCTCCTTTAGTCTCACCGAGAGTTTCAATCCCGCAAGCGGGTTTCATTTATTTGAAAGACCTTGCGGGTTCCCTTGGGGAAAACTCCGTATGTCTTTGCGTTTCAATCCCGCAAGCGGGTTTCATTTATTTGAAAGTAGGGCGATGTGGGCAGTTGGGGTTAGTTGATGCATGTTTCAATCCCGCAAGCGGGTTTCATTTATTTGAAAGTTTATTTCCGTTAAAGTTCCTGTCTGTCTATGGTTTCAATCCCGCAAGCGGGTTTCATTTATTTGAAAGTCAAGGAAATCCTTCTCTAACAAATACAAATTACTTGTTTCAATCCCGCAAGCGGGTTTCATTTATTTGAAAGAGTCTGAGGGAGGAACCGCAAGCGTTGATGAATGTTTCAATCCCGCAAGCGGGTTTCATTTATTTGAAAGTAACATGAATAACACTGCGTTTGCAAATCTAAACGTTAACGAGTTTCAATCCCGCAAGCGGGTTTCATTTATTTGAAAGTAACCATTCATCTTGTATTTGAGTTTCCATTTACGCGTTTCAATCCCGCAAGCGGGTTTCATTTATTTGAAAGTTCCACTCCCACTTTTTTCAATACGCCCTCTACTGGAGGTTTCAATCCCGCAAGCGGGTTTCATTTATTTGAAAGTCGAGCAATGTAATTTCCATGCCTTCGGGAATTGATAGTTTCAATCCCGCAAGCGGGTTTCATTTATTTGAAAGTTCTAGTGCCTTGGTGCGGTAAGCGGTGATGCCTTGTTTCAATCCCGCAAGCGGGTTTCATTTATTTGAAAGCCTTTACCCCGTCTGCGATTATTGTGGTGGAATTGTTTCAATCCCGCAAGCGGGTTTCATTTATTTGAAAGGTTAAGGCGGAAATGGAGTTTGCATGGAACGCCGGTTTCAATCCCGCAAGCGGGTTTCATTTATTTGAAAGTAGAGTTGCGAGTTCTAGACGAATTAATTGACATCGTTTCAATCCCGCAAGCGGGTTTCATTTATTTGAAAGGGCAGTCAACAGAAGCTAACTGTAGAACCATTCCTACGACCATTTTTGGCAGGGCTGTTTTGAAACTCCATTTCAGACTTTCACAAACAACTTCTGCGTTCATCCTAAAACGCTGAAACTATTGATTTATCTAGGTTCTGTCGATTTGGCGGGAGGTAGGGGGTTTTTGCCCGTGCTTTGCCCTGCCAAAAAACTGTCGAGTTCATTCTAGCATCATAAGATGATTGTTTCTTGCTGTCGAGCTGGCTCGGAACCGTAAGTCATTGTCTTGCGTACCGAGCCAAAGTCTCTACTGTAAGGTATCAGGATCGACACCTAAAGAGCGTAGTTTTTCTTTTAACTTTTGTACCTCTAATTCTGCTTGTTCGGCACGTTGACGTTCTTGTTCGGCACGTTGACGTTCTTGTTCGGCGCGTTCCTCTGCTTGCTGTCTTGCGATCGCTTCCTGATGTAAAGCCGAAGCTAGTTCATCAGGTAACAGTAACTTTTCTCCCGTATCCTCGCGATAAAATCCAATGAGTTTTTCTTCTACTTGCAAGCGTAACTGTAATGGTTCGCTACGGCTATCCTCAATCAATTCGTAACTTTCTCCTCGCAAGCGGTATCCTCTGAGTTTTTCTTCTATCCACTCGCCTTTAGGGTCAAATAACCAGTACTCCTTGACTCCTAGCTGTTCGTATAAGGTTTTTTTCAAAATTTGGTCAGTGTCTTTTGTTCCTTGTGAGGTCATTTCAAAAATGACAGTCGGTATTTGACCCTCTACCCATATCTTATAATTATCTCGACCACCTGGTGGTACATCAAAAATCACCATCACATCTGGCGCAACTCGTAATTTGGGAAAACCTTGAGCGTAGTACAGAAATTGATTTCCCAACACTGTTGCTTGACGAGCTGCTAAGTACTGTCGGAGAACTTCTAAAGTTGTTAATAAAGAATATAGGTGGTCGTAGGTTTCTGCCACTGGTTCTCCATCAGCACTGGGATAATATGGTTCTGTTTGTTGAGCAACAGGTAGAGTCGCTGTCATATATATCTGTCCGCGTTACCGAACTGTTTTAGATTTATTCTCTAATTCAACTTTACATAAAAAATATATCTTCTGCTTAACGAATAACAGTCACTACAACAAGTGACAAGCCCATCCATTATACGTCATCAAAACCGCAACGATTCTGTATGGAAATAATGCAATTCCAATAGATGCGGCATCTTAGTATTCTATTTTCCGCTCGGTTTCGTATCAAAACTTTCAGAACCTAGATTCTACTGAAATTATTAGATAAAATCACATACAACAGGTGCTAAGCGGTATACAAATACTAGCCGTGTACACAGTGTAACTTTTTAATTAATCTTGCAATGAATCCACAAAAGAAACCCAAGAGCTTACAAGATATTCTCAAAAACCGCCAACAATCGGCTTTTGGGGGACGTGAAGAGGAAATTGAGCTATTCCAACGAAATTTGCGATTACCAATAGAAGACGATCGCCACCGCTTTATATTCAATATTTGGGGTCAAGGAGGTGTTGGAAAAACTACCCTCGTGCAGAAATTCCGCAAGATTGCTGAGGATGCAAAACTCTTGACGGTTTACACAGATGAAGCAGAAAAAAGCGTTTTGGAAGTCATGGATCGTTTGGCTCAACAGTTGGAACAGCAAGGTTACAAATTGACACAGTTTAGCGATCGCTACAAAGTTTACCGTCAGAAACGTCAGGAATTGGAAAGCGATCCAGAAGCACCTCAAGGATTTTCTACATTTATTGGGCAAACTGCGGCTAAAACTGCCGTGCATTTTGCTCGACAAGTTCCAGGTATCGGTTTAGCTCTTGATTTGGTAGATACGGATGCTGTAACTACGCAAGCGGGAGAGTGGGCATCCTATGTTGCCAAAAAATTGACTAATAAAGATGAAGTGCGTCTAGTTCAAGAACCAATTGAAGTCCTCACTCCCTTATTTGTAAGCAACATTTATAAAATTGCTGAAAAGGCGGGTATTTCCCTCTTTTTTGATACATACGAACGCACAGAGGAATTCTTAGATGATTGGCTGCAAGAGATTTTAGAAGGGCGTTACGGCGAACTTCCTACCAATACATTAATAATTATCGCCGGACGGCATGAGTTGAACAAAAATAATTGGGCAGCTTATGAAGGAGTGATGGTACGCTTTCCTTTGGAACCGTTTACAGAGGAAGAAGCTAAAAAATATCTTTCTGGCAAAGGCATTACCAACGAGCATATTATTGAAGCAATTCTGCGTCTTTCTAGTCGGTTACCCCTGCTAATTGCAACATTGGCGGCTGAAAGTCCAGACGATCCCAATCAAGTGGGAGATCCTAGCGGAACAGCGATAGAGCGTTTTTTGAAATGGATAGAAGATTCAAAGCGACGACAGGTGGCTCTGGATGCAGCAATTCCTCGTAGTTTAAATCGAGACATCTTAGCTCAATTGCAAGGAGAAGAAGAGGCGGGTGAGCTTTTTAGTTGGCTCAAAGGCACACCCTTTGTTAGAGAGCATAGTGATGGCTGGGTTTATCATAATGTGGTCAGGTCACAAATGTTACGATATAAACGGATGTCATCTCCGCAAAGTTGGGCTGAGCTTCATAACAAGCTGGCAAATTATTACAAAACCCTACAAAATGACTTGCAATTGAACGAACAAAAAAGGTGGCGTGATGAAACGTGGCAAGCTTATGAGCTTAATGTACTTTATCACCGTTTGTGTCAATCGCCAACAAAGTATTTGCCAGTAGCTCTTAATAAGTTTTTGATTGCTTTAAATAACGACTTGGTTTTTGCCCAACTTTGGGCAAGAACAATGGTTCAAGCAGGTAATGATGTAGAGGCTCATGAAGTTCGGAATTGGGCGGAAAAGTTAGTTGAAGGTTTAAAAGCTTATAATGAGGGACGTTATGAGGTGGCCGTTCAAATGCTAACAGCCTTGCTAAGAGATACTAATCTTGAAATCAATTATCGTTGTGTAGCTTTAGATTGGCGCAGTTACATTTATTGTCAATTTAATGAGTACTCAAAAGCTTTAGAAGATCTGACTGAAGCTGTAAGATTAGCGCCTCAAGAAGCTAAATATTTGGTGTATCGTGGTAGAGTTCACTCCCTACTAAATCATTACGAGGAAGCGCTTAAGGATTTCGATTTTGCCATTGAACTTAATCCCAATGACCCTTGGGCGTTAGCCAACAGAGGTTCGAGATATCGTCAACTCGATCGCTATGAAGAAGCACTTAAAGATTTAGATCGCGCCATTGAACTTAACCCTGATTACCTTTGGGCGTTAGCCAACCGGGGTTCGACATATCGTCAACTCGAGCGTTATGAAGAAGCACTTAAAGATTTAAATCGTGCCATTGAACTTAACCCCGATTACTCTTGGGCATTATCCAATCGAGGAGTAGTATTTCATCAAATGCGATTTTCTAAAGAAGCATTTCAGGATTTGGATCGTGCTCTTGAACTTAATCCCGATTCTGCTTGGACGCTAGCTCATCGTGGCTTAATGTATCGGGAGATGAGGCGTTATGAAAAAGCTCTTAAGGATTTAGATCGTGCTCTTGAACTTAACCCCGATTCTGCTTGGACGTTGGCTGTTCGCGGTACAACTTATCTTATGCTTGAACGTTACGATGAAGCTATTGTTGATTGCACTCACGCTCTTGATTTAAAACCAGAGCAACATTGGTGTTTGTCTCAACGTGCTTTAGCATACCGATGTCTTAATCAAGAAGATAAAGCACAAGCCGATCTCAATCTTGCTATAGAATCGGCTAAACCACAGTACAAAAAAGATCCTTGCGATTGGCTTAATACTATTCGTTTAGCTTTTTACTGTTTGGCTTATCAAGACAAATATGCCCCTGTAGCAGAAAAGTTATGTCAAGATGCTTTATCAAACGGTGTTTCCTTATATCTTATTCACGAAGCTATCTATGTTTTAGATGACTTTTTAGTTTTGTTTCCCGAACATACGGGAGCTACATCAATACGGCTTTTATTCCAGTCTCATTTGAAAGAAAAGAATACGAACAGTCAATAATAATTCATCTCACAATTTTTTGGTAATATTTCCCGAATTATCTGTATATCAATACTTTGATAATTTTCCTCACAATACAGGAGATTTACAGGCACAATGCCCCTCCTAATAAACGATAAGTGTCGCTTTCACTCACTACATCACTAACTGCTTTAGAGTGAGTGGTGAAGATAAATTGACAGGTAGGAGCAATTTTGTGAAGCTGACTGACTAGAAATTGCGCTGCTGATGGATGTAGATTGAATTCGATTTCATCAATCAGGACAACTGAGTAAGCAATTTGTTGTCTGACAAATTCATAGAGAAAAAGAAAAACAGTTTGTTCCCCTGCCGACATTTCTACAATGTCGTATTTTCGATGTCCATCATCTATCAGAAAATATGTAGTTTCTTCTGTAGGCGAATCAGGACTAGGGAGATTTTATAGTCCCCAAAAGGAACGATTGAGAAAAATTTTTTGGTAAAGAGTTTCCAATTGACCTAGATAATCTACTGAATAATTTCTCCCAGATTCTTGTCTGCGTCTCCAGTCAACTAAAAACTGACGCAAACGACCTACACCAAACTCAAATGATATGCCAGTACTGCGCTCTTTTATACTATCTCCTACAGATTCTTGATTAGAATTTGAACCAAGATTGCGAACCCGACCGAACCAGAAAATTCCTGGCAATTGGGAAAACAAGGAACGAACAGATCGATCCCCTTTATTAATGAACCACTGAGCATAATATCGCCCCCGAAATTGTTCCGACTCAGCCTTAGAGTTTCCAACTTTACAAAAATCTCCATCAAGAATGACTCGAACAAGATGACTATGACCTGGTTCAACAAAGTCTCTTGAGTCTGACTTGCGTTCAAGCAGCTGAGCTTCGTACCATTTCCTTGCTATTTCACGGGTAGCAAGCAATTCTTCTTTTTCAAAAGAAACCTCTAACTCAATCCGTGGCGTACCCCACCGCCAGTATCGTCCCGGCAAAAACCCCGTCCAATCAAAATCAGCAATATTCCGAATACGTCCGGTTGCAAGAGCTAAAGGTAGAGCAACTGCTTGTAAAAGAGTTGTTTTACCACTACCATTGTCGCCTAAAATCAGGAAGCGATCGCTTACCTCATCTAAGGTTTTGTTTTTAAATGAGACTTCTAGCCTATCAAATTGCTTGAAGTTTTGAATACAGATGGACTCAACTTTCACTTAATTAATTCTCCCATTTTACTAATCTGTGTTTATTTGATATTAGAAATTTGCCAGAGTAAAGACGCAATTACTCCCTTCTCAATACTACAAGGGCGCTCGAATTTTTGTGGGTTGCGATCGCCCTGAAGAAACTTAACAAATGCCTGTAAATGTTGGGTTTCGTTCCTCAACCCAACCTACGTATCTTCGGATTTTTACACAACAGCCACCTCTGGAACTGCACCTTGCATTTTATTCAAAGCATCAATCAACATTTGTAATTGTTGATCTGCCTTAACAACTGCTAGTCCGCGCACTGTCACCTTTCCAGGAGAATACACAAACCTAGTTTTCTGATTTTCTGGCAAATTCTCAGCCAATAAATTCCATCCTGGTTCTTCCATTTGCGTTTCCAAAACAATATGCTGTTTATTTTCTGGTTTAATACGGCTAAACCCTAAATTCTTCGCCAATTGTTTCAATTCCATCACTCGCAATAGCTGAGTAGCTGGAGTCGGAACTGCTCCAAATCGATCGCTCCATTCAGCAGCAATTTGCGTCAACTCTTCTTTATTCTTTGCCGATGCAACTGCACGGTACGCACTCATCTTTTGGTCTAAATCTGTTATATAATCCGCCGGAATAAACGCAGTGAGATTGAGGTCAATTTGCGTATCGTCAACTTTAGGAATTTCTTGACCTCTGATTTCACGAATCGCTTCTTCGAGCATTTCCATATACAAATCAAAACCAATAGTTTCCATTTGTCCCGATTGTTCTGCACCTAACAAGTTACCCACACCGCGAATTTCCATATCGCGCATTGCAAGCTGATAACCAGAACCCAATTGAGCAAATTCCTGTATGGCTCGCAACCTTTGACGGGCTGCATCAGATAAAGTCCTCTGCCTGGGATAAAATAACCATGCATGAGCTTGAATTCCCGCACGACCGACACGACCCCGTAATTGGTAAAGTTGCGATAACCCGAAGCGATGAGCATCTTCAATCAAGATAGTATTCACTCGCGGGATATCCAAACCAGATTCAATAATCGTCGTACACACTAGAATATCTGCTTCGGCATTGCTAAAGGAAAGCATAGTTGATTCCAACTCGCTTTCTTCCATTTGACCGTGGGCGATCGCAATTCTACCTCCCGGTATCATCTCGCGCAAACTTCCTGCTATCTCCTCAATTCCCTCAACTCGTGGAACTACGTAAAACACTTGTCCGCCTCGGTCGAGTTCTTGACGAATCGCACTGCGGACAGTTTCTGGGTTCATAGGAGAAAGGTGAGTTTTAATTGGTCGTCGGGATGGTGGTGGCGTTGTAATCAAACTCATTTCCCGAATTCCCGACAGGGACATATATAAAGTCCGGGGAATGGGTGTTGCTGAGAGAGTTAACACGTCAACTTGGGTTTTGAGTGATTTAATTTTCTCCTTTTGGTTCACCCCAAAGCGCTGTTCTTCATCTACCACTAACAGTCCCAAGTCGCGGAATGCAACGCCCTTTCCCAATAGTTGATGTGTTCCCACAACTATATCTAATTCACCCGTTGCCAATCGTTTCAAAATATCGCGACGTTCTTCAGCAGTACGGAAACGGTTCAGTAATCCTACGTTAATGGGATAGGGTGCAAAGCGTTCTTTTAAGGTATGATAATGTTGCTGAGTTAAGATGGTAGTCGGTGCAAGCAGTGCCACTTGTTTCCCTGCAGCAGTGACAGCTTTGAAAATTGCCCGAATTGCTACCTCTGTTTTGCCAAAACCAACATCGCCACAGACCAATCGATCCATCGGTCGTTCGCTTTCCATATCGCGTTTGACATCTTGTGTCGCTTTCAACTGGTCGGTTGTGGGTTGGTAGGGGAAAGAGTCTTCCATTTCCTCCTGCCAAGGCGTATCTAATGGATAAGCATACCCCGTTTGTTGCGATCGCGATGCATACAATTTCAGCAAGTCCACAGCCAATTTCTTAATAGTTTTGCGGACTTTGTTCTTCGTATTTTCCCAAGCCTTACCAGTCATTTTATTCAGTTCTGGTGGCTTATCATTTGTTGTACGCAACCGCGACAAAACCCCAACTTGGTCAGCAGCAACTCTTAATAAACCATCAGCATACTGCACGACCAAATACTCGCGTGTTTCCTCATTCAGTGTCAGGCTCTCTAATCTGAGGAATTTACCGACACCGTGGTTTTTATGAACGACAAAATCTCCCGGACGTAGTTTGTTGGGATCGACTTGTTTTGACGCTGCTTTTCGCCGTTTGCGAACATAACTCGGAGTCGCAAGAGTATGCTGACCGTAGAATTCGCGGTCAGTAACGACGACTATGCGGAAAGTTGGAAGAATGAACCCTTCTAATTCAGCAAGCCCCGAATACTTAAGAGCAACAGGTGTGTGGTTGAGTTGTAACTTGTCAATAGCTTGGTAATCGCGAGGATTGGGAATAAACTGTGCTGGACAGTCGTGTTCTTGTAATAGGGAGACCGAACGAGAAGGCTGAGCGGAAAGCAGCCAAATGGAGAATTTGCGCTCGCGTTCTTGTCGCAGTGTGTCCGCAATTTTTGCAAATTGGTGAGGCGTGACAGGAACTCTACGACTAGCAAGATTAATAATCCCAGAACCTTCTTCCACCAATTCCGATAAGGATAATTTATGAAACATTGCCAAGTCAGCCAGACATTCATCAAACCAACGATGAATTCTGGGGATTGGCGATTGGGGATTGGCGATTAGGGATTGGCGATTGGGGATTGGCGCTTGGGGATCGGGATCTGAGGATTCCTCAGTCCCCCAGTCCCCATTCCCCATTCCCCATTGCTCCTCAGCATTTTCTACCCAGCGATCGCTATGAGCGTGACACTGTTCTGGTTCATCAACAGTAATTAAAGTATTTGCAGGCAAATAATCTAGCAGAGAAGCTGGTTTGTCAAAAGCCAAACCTAAGAAACGACGGCTACCTTCCAAAAGTTCTGAATTCTCAGTGCTAAACTCTGAATTTTGTTGCAAATGAGCGCTTAGCGTTTGAAATTCAGTACTATCTTTCAGTGCTTCCATCACGATAGGAGCAAAGCTCGTAGGAGTCAGCACGAGATAGTCTATTTTGTCAAGTGCTGCTGAACGTTGAGTGGCTGGGTCAAATTCTCGTAGCTGCTCAATCTCATCCCCAAACCATTCCAATCGTATTGGTAACTCAGAAGACACGGGAAATACGTCAACAATATCACCTCGTCTGCTCCATTGTCCCTCAGTTTCCACCATCGGTACTCGTTCATAGCCCAGCTTAGTTATTTCCTCGCTGAAAGTATCTAAGTCAAATTCCATACCACGGGTAATGGTGATACAGAAGGGCATAAAAGCGGATGGTGGTGGCAAATGCGGTTGTAGTGCTGCGACAGTGGCGACAATTGCCATCTTGGGGACTTGGGATTGGGGATTGGGAATTGGGGATAAAGAATTCCCATTACCCCTTATCCCCAATCGCGAATCGCCACTCACTAAATCTGCCAAAACCTGCATCTGTCCCCAAGTCATTTCCGTTTCCGGATCGAAGGGTTCGTATGGGGAAGCTTCAGAAGTGGGGTAGAAGTGTACTGTTTGCCACCCCATGGCTTCGAGTTGTGTTGTCCAGCGTCCGGCTTCCTCCAGAGTCGCACAAACCACGAACAAATTCCGCCCTTCAGTTTGAGCCAATGTTGATGCTACCAAGCCTTTAGGTAAGCGAGGAATGCCACTTAACAGCAATTCTTGTTGTCGATTGAGCTTAGATAAGAGTTCAGTGGTGAGCGAAGAGCGCCCTAAAGCACGCACAATGGAAGAAAATGCCATAAGGTTTTAAATATATGATTTTTCAAGGCAGGTAAGTACAATACACCTACCTTCACTATTTTAAAAGTCCCAACAAGGGAAGAGAGGAATGTAGTATGCCTTGCGACATAACTATTGCGATCGCATTCTTGCTTATATTTTAGGTAGAAGCAATAAAAAACTAGTACAATATCCACTGACCAATCGCTAATATACGGCTCGGTGTGACTTATATTAACTGACTTATGACTTACCTATAGTTCTCGATAAATGGCTTTTTCCGTGTTTAGAGTGTTTCATGATATCTCCTATGAGATACCAGATACTAAGAGGTTAAGGTTAAGCAGAGGTAGCCGATGGTATCGGCATTATTCAAATGTCCCCAACAATCGAAATTTTATTAATTCTTCTTCTAATTCTCGCCAATGGTTTGTTCGTCATGTCTGAACTGGCGATCGTCTCATCACGAAAGGCTCGCTTACAACAGCTCGCCAACCAAGGTGATGCTAAAGCGCGATTTGCTCTAGAACTGGCTTCTTCTCCCAATCAATTCCTGGGAACAGTTCAGATTGGAATTACACTCCTCACGATTCTGTCTGGTGCTTTTGGCGAAGAAACCATCGCTAAAAGACTTTTGCCTGTTTTAAGGCTTATACCTTTTCCAGACAATTACAGGGGACAGCTCGCTCAAGGCATAGCAATTCTAATTATTACCTATTTAACACTGATTCTTGGGGAACTAGTCCCAAAACGGCTAGCTTTGAACAATCCGGAATCCATAGCTTCGGCTGTGTCCATCCCCATGCGGATGTTAGCTACATTTGGCGCACCTATTGTTTCTTTGCTCAGTTTTTCTACTGAAACAGTCTTGCGAATCTTAGGGATTAGACCATCCACAGAACCGCAAGTGACAGAAGAAGAAATTCGAGTCCTCATCGAGCAAGGAACGGAGGAAGGAACTTTTGAAGAAGCAGAGCAAGATATGGTCGAGCGGGTATTTCGTTTGGGCGATCGCCCTGCGAGTTCCTTTATGACCCCCCGTCCTGATATTGTTTGGTTAGACTTAGAAGATACCCCTCAAGAAAACCGGAAAAAAATCATTGACAGTGGTTATTCCCGGTATCCAGTTTGTCAGGGAGGAATTGACAATGTACTTGGTATCATCCGAGTCACAGACTTGCTAGCCCGAAGTTTTTGCGGCGAACAACTAGATTTGACAGTCGGTTTGCTACAGCCTACGTATGTGCCAGAAAGCACTCGTGGTTTAAAAGTTTTGGAATTATTCAAGCAAACAGTGACTCACATGGCACTCGTAGTTGATGAATACGGCGTAATTCAAGGACTTGTAACACTTAACGACGTTATGATAGAAATTGTTGGCGATGTTCCTTCTATGGACGATCGAGAAGACCCGCAAATCGTACAACGAGAGGATGGCTCTTGGCTATTGGATGGGATGTTATCAGTAGAAGAATTTTTCGATCTTTTTGATATCGAGCGTTTACCCTCCGAAGATCGGGGTAGCTATCAGACATTAGGTGGTTTTGTCATGTCCCAATTAGGTCGTATTCCCACAGCCGCCGATCATTTTGAATGGCAAGGAATACGCCTTGAGGTAGTAGATATGGACGGAAATCGAGTGGATAAGGTTCTGGTGATGCCACAAGAGGATAGATCGACAGAGCAGAGTAATTAACATGGAAAGGCGGACATTCCTAGCCCGCCTTACAGAATGACCCCGCATGAATGACTGTTCTACAGCAGGTTTTACTATTGAGTATTTTTCCTCACAGTTTCTACGTCTAGTTCTAGAGATTCAGCAATTTGCTCAATGTTTAACCCTAACCTCATGAGTTTGGGAATCATCTTTAACTTTGTCGCTAGCATACCTTCTTCAAAAGCTTCCTAATAAACTTTACTTTTT
>NZ_BAACAP010000117.1:0-24263 GCF_045865695.1 Scytonema hankhaensis NUACC26 | reverse complement strand
TCATCAATTGCTCGTTTATAGTCTTTCAGACCCTGATAAGCATTACCTCGATTGTTGTAGGCATTAGAATTGTTGGGGTTAATTCGTAGGGCTTGGTTGTAATCATCAATTGCTCCCTGCTTCTCTCCCAACAGGGCATGGGCATTCCCTCGATTGTTGTAGGCATCAGCATTGTTAGGATTAATTCGTAGGGCTTGGTTGTAATCATCAATTGCTCGTTTATAGTCTTTCAGATCGTGATAAGCATTAGCTCGATTGTTGTAGGCCTTAGAATTGTTAGGATTAATTTGTAGGGCTTGGTTGTAATCATCAATTGCTCCCTGCTTCTCTCCCAACAGGGCATGGGCATTCCCTCGATTGTAGTAAGCATCAGCATTGTTAGGATTAATTCGTAGAGCTTGAGTGTAATCAGCAATTGCTAGTTGATAGTCTTTCAAACTATGATGAACGTTCCCTCGATAGTAGTAAGCACCAGCATTGTTAGGATTAATTTGTAGAGCTTGGGTGTAATCAGCAATTGCTCCCTGCTTGTCTCCCAATAAGGCACGGGTAAAACCTCGTGCTTTATAATTGATTGCACTAATTGGATTGTTAGGATCAATTTGTAGCGCTCGTGTGTAATCCTCAATTGCACCTTGATAATTTTTCAAGTTGGCAAGGGCATCTCCTCGCCATCCATAAGTGGTTGAATTGTTGGGAGCAATTTGCAACGCTTGTGTGTAATCAGTAATTGCTCGTCGATAATCTTTCAAACTATAATAAGCGTTTCCACGTAGCTGATAGATATAGGCATTCTTGGGATCGATTTGCAACGCTTGGGTGTAATCTTGGAGCGCATCTTTATACTCTCTGCGATCGTACTTATGTTTACCCTGAATCAGAAAGTCTTTAACTTTGGCATCTGTGGCGATGGAAGTCGTTTCATATGGTTTGCCAAGTGTTTCTACTCCATAAGCAATCGTGAGGACAGGATAATTCTCGCCTTTTTGCTTAAGAACTAGATCGGGGTCGAGATAGTGCGCTCTTATTAATTGTGGTTGAACTATTACAATTAATATACCAACCAATATTGCTATGAGAACGTGGTAATGTTTCACGAGGTTAAAGCAGAGATTTCGGTATTTTTGTAAACGCTAAAATCCTTAGTAATTCTTACCCTATAAGACAAGAATTGAATCACAAACAGAACAATTCACTCAAATATAAAACTTCTCTTCTCACACCAGATAATTGTATCATCTAATCAAAAACTCCTTCCACGTTACCGTTTACGAAACTGGCAACTAAAGTTTGTGACCGGAGTAGGCATTAAAAGTAGCGAAGGCACACTTTGCCAACGTGCGTGGCCGAAAATCATGCTATGAAAGAACTAGTAACATAAAATTACTCCTCTTAGCAAAAAATGCGGAAAAAGCTAGTCTCGGCTATACCAATAAGAATTATACATTATTGCATACCACATTTGGGAACGTAGTTACAACAATTGCATGGAAATTAATTATAGCAGTATATGGCAGGCACAAAAATTGGGTTTTATTAAGCGCAATTAATACAGATGATAAGACTGCAACAAGCTGAGCTACCGTAGTAAGTATTGGGAGACGTGAGGTAGCGCTCGCTCAAAGAATACCCTACTATATTTTTCAGCACAACATCAGCTAAAATCCACACCACAAACAGCAATACCTAAATGCATTGGGAAATGGCAGAAGGGAAAGCGATCGCCCACAAAATATCCTATAATATTGCTCGGTATAACATTAGCTAAAATCCACGCTACGAAAAGATTTCACTGATTATATTGCTTGCGGTGATGGCGTGAGGTGAAGTGTCGGGTGCAATCGTCAACTTCTGTAAGTAAAGCATGACTATTTTATGTCTCTAACTATTACGGATTTGGAGCAACTCCAACAAGAACATCCAGATTGGCAAATGGAACTGGTAGACGGAAACATCATTGTTATGGAGCCATCAGATTATGAGTCAGATGAGATTAGCATTCGGTTTGCTGCCAAGCTGTGGAATTGGGTTGACCCGCGTAGATTAGGGCGAGTTACTGGTTCTAGTGCTGGTTTCATTCTGCCTCACCTGACAACAAACAACACTACAAAAAGAAACCTCCGTGCTCCAGATGTATCTTTCGTACTTGCTCATCGTTTAAAAAGAACTCAACGTGATTTTGTTGAATTAGTTCCAGATTTAATGGTTGAAGTTAAGTCTAAAACCGCCCAAATCGATAAATTAGAAGAAAAAATCAAGATGTTTTTGAGATTGGGAACAGTAATTGGTATCTTGATAGATCCCGACCAGTTGACACTAACTGTCTACCAACTCAACCAAGAGCCAAAGGTTTTACAAGATGGTGAGGTACTGCTATTACCAGAGTTATTACCAGGATGGGAGTTAGCCATATCTGACCTTTGGCCACCTGTGTTTGAATGAATTCATTAAGCAAGCTATCTTGTTAGTGACTCCTAAATTTTCATTAATACTTCAGGTATTGCACAATTTCGGTAAGTCTATATCCTTCTTAAGAAAACTAAAATAGGAACTATAAAAGTATAAACGGAAATAACGGCTTATCCTTTTGCTATGCCTGCTAAAGATGTGTATCATGATACCGTTGTCCAAGCTCTCATTACAGATGGCTGGGAAATTACTAACGACCCATTTCTTTTATCCTATGGAGGTCGAGACCTTTATGTCGATCTAGGGGCAGAAAAGAGGGCGATTGCCGCGCAAAAGGGCAATCGGAAAATAGCCGTTGAGATTAAGAGCTTTTTAAAGCCTTCTCCAGTTCGCGATTTAGAAGAAGCGGTAGGGCAGTATGGTATCTATCAAAGTATTCTGACAGAAATCGCACCAGAACGAATGCTTTATTTGGCTGTTCCCAAACGCTCCTATGAATCTATTTTTACAGAAAAACTAGGACAGTTGATTGTAAAGAGCTTGCAAATTCAACTCTTGGTATTTAACGAGGAACAAGCGAGGATTGTGCAATGGATACCTTAGAACGCTATCGCCAGATAGTCCGCCAGTTAATTGATGAGTATGCGAAGTACAAACCGTCTCATGGTCAGATTGAGACTGAAGCAATTATCGATTCCAAAACAGATCATTATGAAGTAATGCATGTAGGATGGGATGGGCAACGTCGGGTACATGGTTCAGTGGTACATATTGATATTATCCAAGGGAAAATTTGGATTCAACATGATGGTACTAATCGTCCTGTAGCTGAGGAGTTGTTGGAAGCAGGAGTTCCGAGAGAAGATATTATTTTGGGTTTTCATCCTCCTCAAGTCCGTCAGTATACCGATTTTGGCGTGGCATAAATGAGAGAGAAAGCTACCTGAGTGCAAGTAATAAATCACTTAATTACTATTTATTGCTCGGATTTAACTTGCACTTATCTCTGTACTTATAGACTGTGAAGTATCAAGCCGTTTATTCATAACCTTTCAAAACTATGTGGGAAGCATTTCACATATGTATCCTCATTCAAAACAATATAAATCTTATTTATATATAGAGAAATTTATCACACTTGATTCTACGTAGTTATTAATTAGCAATCGCCCTTGAGAAAAAAGTTTGTCATTCACCAACCATTAAATCAAATGTTTCCAATATTACATTAGAAAAAACTTTTAATCTTATTTATTCTTGCGCTTCATCTTGAAAAAAAATGGGTATTAGCCTAGCATTGATATCACGAATTTTGGGTGTATTTGCAGATTATTAGTAGTCAAACGGCTTCTTAAGTATATAAGTATAAGAGCCATAGAAAACAAAGAACTAGTAGTATACCCTCGCTGTAAATATGTCAATAACACGCCTGCAAACTTTTTTAACTACCAAAAGGTATAAATCTCAGCTCGTATTTTGGTTCAGTTTAAGTCTGACTTTTGCAATGATTTATAGTCTTTTAGAGCTAAAGCAGGCATTTAGTAGTGCTTACGTAGTACAAGACGATGCGCGGGTATATGTATCTTGGATGCAAAGATTTTTAGAGCCAGACTTGCTGCCAAATGATTTGCTTGCCGACTATTTTCAATCCGTAACACCATTTGGATATGCTACTCTCTATCGACTCATGGCATCTGTGGGTATCGATCCACTTGACTCAAGCAAAATCCTGCCAGTCTTGTTGCTTTTACTGACAACTAGCTACTGTTTTGCCGTCTGTATGCAGATATTGCCAGTCCCCGCCGTAGGATTTATGACTACGTTGCTGTTCGATCAAAATCTGGTAATGAGAGATGATTTAGTCTCTGCTACGCCTAGATCTTTTATTTATCTGCTGTTTCTGGCGTTTGTATACTATTTGCTGCGAGGCAATGCACTTCTATGTCTGGGCGCGATCGCACTTTCTGGATTGTTTTACCCACCGTTGTTGTTTATCTTATCTGGAATCTTAATCTTAAAGGTATGGCATTGGCAAGACAAGCTCCCCTGTTTATCTCGCAATCGCCGAGATTATGTGTTTAGCATTACCGGGCTAGGACTTGCCTTGATTATGATGCTACCTTATGCCCTGAGTTCTACTGAGTATGGCTCTGTAGTTACACCGAATGCAGTTAGAGCATTACCAGAATTTTCTGAAACAGGACGAATACCTTTTTTTGATGACAATCCCTTTCAGTTTTGGCTATTAGGACAGCACAGTGGTCTTCTGCCAAATATATTAGAACACCCACTATCCTCAATTGGTTTTTTATTACCGATACTGCTGCGCTATCCCAAACGCTTTCCCTTAGTTAAACGAGTTACCAGGAACGTCAGAATTTTACCAAAGATTGCATTGGTATCTTTGGGGATGTTTTTTGCTGCCCATTTCACACTTTACAAACTCTTCGCCCCCGCCCGTTATACGCGCTATACACTCAAGTTTGTCATCATTCTGGCAGCCGGAATAGCGATCGCAGCGATACTAGATGCCGTTTTTCGCACGAGCAAGAAATCTACTCAATTTCCAGAGCATCGGCAGTTTTTAGCCTTCGGGTTAACAGTTCTCTTAGGAACTACCCTCGTTTTTTATCCCCTGTTATTGTCACACTTTCCAAACAGCAATTACATCAGAGGTGAAGCACCAGTCGTGTATGAGTTTTTTCGGAAACAACCGAAAGATATTCTCATTGCTGGGCTGTCGCCTGAAACAGACAACCTGCCAACATTTTCCCAGCGACCTATCTTAGTTGGTTGGGAATATGCAGTTCCTTACCATACCAGATACGATCGCCAAATTAGACAACGAGCTACCGATCTCATTCACGCCCAGTACACTCAAAATTTGGTAGAAGTTCAAAATTTTATTCAGACGTATGGGGTAGATTTTTTCCTGCTGGATCGCACAGCATTTACACCTGAATATATGAACACTAATCCTTGGCTTCAACAGTGGCAGCTCGTGGCAAAAGATATTTTAGCTACACTAGAGCAGGGAACTACCCCGGCTCTAGTTAGCACGCTGAAGCGTTGTTCTGTAGTGGATACTGAGAGATTGATTGTACTCCAGGCAAAATGTGTGACAACTCAGAATTGATTCGGCTTGGAAACAATTGCTGATAGTGCTAGTGATAAAGTTAGTGATGTGTCAACAACCACTTTCATGACTACTGCGTTGCTGCTTGTAGTTGTAGTCAGTATCGTAGTCAATTGTACCAAACAGTTCAATCACTTTGAGTTGCTGGTGACGCTGTATGTATTCGCGCAGTGCTAATTCAACTACATCCCGTTCATTTTCTTGATTTCCAACAGCTAGGGCTTCTTGAATAAGAGCCTCATTGATGGGAATATTGATAGTCATGTCCAACTAAAGAAACATCACACTATAATTATAGGTTAGCTGTTTCTAATTAGTTAACGCACAGAAGGCTGAAAAGCTGAGTTTGTCACTGTGCCCTAAAACTATTGGCTAAGGAGAATAAGGAAATGCGATCGCTTATGTAGGTGCGTTAACATCAGCATAATGTACATTAGTTTAGATTATCAATCTGAAATCCTAGTTTACGACTATGCAAGTTACCTTCGATTTGCCTGATGATTTTGTCGCCCAGTTACATCCACTTGAAGACAAACTGCCACAGATTTTAGAGTTGGGATTGCGAGAACTCAATGCGAGCAGCCAGAGTGAATTTTCAGGTGTCGCTGAAGTGTTAGAGTTTCTAGCCAGCCTTCCCACTCCCGAAGGCATTATTGCCTTACGTCCTTCTACAACCCTACAAGCTCAGATTTCTGCTCTGCTGAAGAAAAATCATACAGTAGGTTTAACACCTACAGAAGAACAGTTATGGCAAGGTTATCAATACCTGGAACATATTGTGAGAATGCCTAAGGCTAGAGCATTTGTAAAGCTAAAGGAAGTTCAAGGGAAATAAACTTAGTTAAATTTGTACAACACTTTTATGCGATCGCTAATCCCCAAACGGAAAGCCAAAATCGCTTGATGCAAGTTAGTTTATTTAACTTTACATTACGCAATTTAGCATTACATAAATTAGCGTATCTCAAATTTGTATCACATAATTATGTATCGGGTAAATTGGTATCATTAAGATTACAATGACTTAAATTGCTGCCATTAATTTTAATACCTATAAAGGCATGATGACTGAAGTTTTAGTCCTCATGTTGCAGCAATGGAGCAGTGTATGGTGTTATGGGAGTGTGAAAGTTCGGTTCTTTCGTAGGTGTCGTGCTAAATGTTTAATTACAGTCGATAAATGTGCTTTAAAATTAAGGCTTACAGGCGCTTCTAGTCTAAATTTTGTCAATCTTGCCGTTATAGACAGGTAATAATGGCTGTTACAATTGTTCAGCAAGGGTTTCAAGCTTATTTATTGACGAATTTAGCACGCGCTTTGTACGCAAGAACCTTCATTCTTCCTCACCTCACAACAACCAACACCACAAAAAGAAACCTTCGTGCTCCAGATGTGTCGTTCGTGATAAATTCTACACTTGTCTTTGCGAGCGCTGCCTATCAAGAAAGGTAGAGGGAATAACTTCCTTGCCCAAAAAATCAGCATAATCTTTCAGAATTTGTGTAAGCTTAGAATAAACAGGCATCGCGAGCCATTATACTATAGGAATTTGGAGAACCAAATGAAAGCAATCAAAGTGATGGCAAGCATTGATGAACATGGGCAACTGACGTTAGATCGTCCTATAATAACCGATAAGAACAGTCGCGTTGAAGTAATTGTCCTTATCCCAGAAGAGGCAGAAGTCGATGAGGATGATACACCTGATGAAGCAATTTTAGACGATTTTCGTCAAGCTTGGCATGAAGCTCGAACAGGACAAACGATTCCTATCGAGCGAGTTTGGGAAGGACTGGAGAATGTCTGAGCAACCAGCAATTGAAGTTGAAGCGTCACCAACGTTTAATCGAAATCTACGCACCCTAGCTAAGAAATATCGTAATATTCGTAGCGATATACAACCTGTAGTTAACCAACTTCAACAAGGAGAGCTACCTGGAGAAGAGATACCTGGAATTGGTTTTGAAGTTTTTAAGGTGCGAGTCAGAAATAGTGACGTTCAAAAAGGTAAAAGTGGTGGTTATCGTCTTATTTATTATGTAAAAACGGAAACTAGCATTATTCTACTGACTATTTACACTAAATCAAAACAAGCTGATGTTGCAGCAGATAACATTAGAGGTATTATTGTCGAATATGAACAACGTGCAGTTGAAAATTAAGAAAAATCATAAAACTAACTAAATAAATTTAGACGGATTTAACTTGCGCTTATTCCTGTACTATATAGTATCGTGCAGCAAAAACGAGCTACTGTCTCTGAGTCATTTTTAATTCAACTAGTACGATGCTCCTTCGTTCGCTGTTAACAGAAAAATTTCAGCCAATCAATAAGCTAGAAACATCGCTACAGAATGTTTTATGGCTTCAGATCGTTCTCAAAAAGTCCTAAAAATGCTCAATGATAGGTTACTCGAAGCTTATGAAAGATATTATGGGAATTTGAAGATTGGAGATATGTCTCCTGAAGAATTCATCAAAACCTACGGATGTATCGAGGATAGGCTTAATAGCAATTTAAACCTGGGAGTTACAACTCCTTCTGAATTCACTTCTACCTTCTCTACAAACTCAGCTAATGCCGATCGCAGTTCCAAGTCCTCCAATGAGTCTCAGAACGTAGTTTGAGAAGCAATAACGATTAGCCTCTTGGCATTCTCAAAGGTATTCCCTATCAAAAGTTTTACTTGGGGTTGATAGGTGTTACTCCTTCCCGTCAGAAGATTATTTATAATAGACATCTCCAGCAAAGATGTAAGGGCGCAATGCCTTGCGCCCCTACCAAGACTTTCAGGTAATCCATAATTAATTTCTGGCGATGTCTAATATCAATGTGCAATAAGGTACCATAGATGCGATAACCGTTTGGCTAGCCTGTTTCTATTAAAAGATAGCGATCGCGCTCTCGATCGAACACTAGCTCGACTTGAATTTCCTCATCGTTCCCCATAAAATCAGCATAATCTTGCAGAATTTTTACAATAATACTGCGATACTCAGTGTTCAGTGAATCCATCGGGCGAGCGCCTCCTTATTTTTAACTGTATCGTGATACTTGTCTTTAGCAGGCATAATATTTATCCTAAGCTTAATGGCAATTTAAAACTGGGAGATACAACCCCTTCTGAATCTACCTCAACCTTCTCGATAAACTCAGCTAGTGCCGCTCGCAGTTCCGAATCATCCAATGATTCCCAGAACGTAGCTTGAGACGCAATGACGATTTTCCTCTTAGCATTTTCAAAAGTATCACTATCAACAATTCTACTTGGGATTGATAGTGTACTAATGGTCGCCTCTATTTTTGCGATCGCTTGAATTATATCTGGGTTAGAACTCCGCAGCCCTCGCAAAACAGACAATTCGTTGGTTAACTTTTCTATTTGCTTGGTATTAACAACTTGTGTTGTTGCCGATTGACTTTCTAGATGCTCGATTAATTTCGGTGCGTATTCGCATAAAGCTGCGATCGTCTTAGCTACAATTTCCCGCAATCGAGTACATTTTGAATTTTTGCAGTGATATTTTCCTGGTTTATTGTAATTCACGCACCGCATATACTCAGTTCTCGTTTTATGTCGGGAAAAGTTACGGTACATACCTCCTTCACAATAGCTACACTTAATTAAGCCTGCAAGTGGATAGTCGCCACGTGTTGATTTTGCCGAACTCCGATACCTCCTATTTGCTGACAATTTCTGTTGAATCGCCTCTACTGTTGCTGATGTAATCAAAGCTTCGTGAGTATTAAAATTGATTATTGGTTCTCGATGAATACCTTTTTTCTTTTTAATGAAATAAGCTGTATGTCCTTGTAATGCAAAGTTTTTAACCCAATCTCGCAAACCTGCAACAGTAAAAACTATTTCATATTCATTATAAATAGAGTTGCATACATCTTTTAGCGATCGCATTTCCAAGATTAAATCAATAATAATTTTTGCTAGTTCAAAATAATTTTTTCCAGATTTTTCGTGAATATTTTTATTAGGTGTTAAACGCTGATTTTCATCTTTTGCATATCCAAATGGAGGAACGCAAAACTTTAATTGCTGCCGAAAATACTCGTTTCCTTGTTTAACTCGTTGGGATAATAACCTTGATTCAAACTCAGCAAGCCCGGACATCTGGTTAATACTAAACCATCCAAAGGGGCTATTTGGATCGACAGGTGCATCGAGTACCCGTAGGTTAACATTATGCCTCACGAAAATATCGATCGTCTTATGAATAGTAATCACACTTCTACCCAAGCGATCGACACGAGTTATGATAATTTCGTCAACTTGGTTTTGTTGTACTAACTTCAGCAACTCATTAAATTGTTTTCGAGCATCGTTGCGTCCCGACTCAATATCAATCAAGACTTCCATTGCACCCGCCGCTTTTAATCTAGCTATTTGCTGATTGAGTGCGTCAAACTCCTCTGCTTGTTCTTGGGTGCTCACGCGGGCGTAACCGTAAACTCTCATGAAAATCCGTTCAAATCAATCCCAAAATCATATCACAAAAGGTGTTGTTGTAAGTGGTCGTGTTCACGTGTACCGACAACATACTCTAACAGAGTTTCACCTGCAAGGCGGTTGCCAAAATTCTTGCTACCAATGAAACCAGGAGCATTCACAGGGATAACCGGAGTGTTGATTTTCTCTCCAGCCGCTTTACACACTGCATCTAAGTCTTCACCAATCAAAGCAGTGACACAGGTAGAGTAAACAAAGATAGCAGCAGGATGGTAGCGCTTTTCAATTTCCAGAATAGCTTTATATAACTTTTTCCCTCCACCAAAGATGACATCAGTTTCATCCATATCAGTGGTAAAGCCAGTCTTGTACATTATTGAACCGGAAGAGAAACTACCGCGACTCCCCCAAGAATTACCAGAACAAGCGATCGGTCCGTGAACTAAATGAGCGGCATCGGTAATAGGTACTAGAGCAATCATAGCACCATCAAAAGCACAACCCCCTTGAGCAGCGCCCGGTTTAGGTAATTGGGAGCAAGATTTATTTTTCTTGTCTCCATGCTTGGTTTTATTGTGTTCGCAACCGGGCTGAGTCAACAACTCATTAATTTTACTTTGGTTAATTTTCATTTGTTTTGTCCTTTGTCATTTGTCATTTGTTATTTGTCATTTGTGGTTTGTCGTTTGTCATTTGTCATTTGTGGTTTGTCATTTGTCCTTATCTAATGACCAATGACCAATGACCAGTGACCAATGACTAACAAATATATTTTGTAATATCTTCTCCACATTCATCAGCCAAGTAAGATAAAGCACGAAAACGTAAATTCACAAACTCGTCATACAGAGGATTGAGTTTACAAAGAGGCGGAATATGGAAAGTCTGTCCAAATAATTTAATATCTCGCTCAAAAGGACAACAGCAAGGAATCAGTTGACAAAGAAGATGAGCGAGACGAGCATTTCTAATTTGAATTTTATCTACCAAACGACGCAGAGGATATAAAATATCAAAGGAACCAGGTTTTTTATTGTTTGGTGGATGATAGTTTGGATGAGTGTGAGTGTGAGTTACGGTTTCCATAGTAGACATTTGGGAAAAATGTAACAGGAAAAGGAAAAAGAAAAGCGATCGGGGGATTGTTAGTAGTTAGTAGGGGCGCAATGACTTGCGCCCGCACAGTGGTTATTAGAGAATTCAATCAACAACTAACCATTAACCACTAACCATTAACCATTTCCTTTTCCTTACTTGACACGGCGCAGGTTAACGCAATTCCTAACGAATCAAGTCGAAGGAGATATCGGTCTTACCAGTGATGTTGGTGTTACGATCCAACTCGTCTAGAAGTGTGTTAACAATCCAGTTGAGTAGGTTTAAACCACCTTGGTAACCAACAGTTGGGTAGCGGTGCAAGTGGTGGCGATCGAAGAGAGGATAACCAATCCGCACCATTGGGATCTTGGTATCGCGCCACAGGTACTTACCGTAGGAGTTGCCTACGAAGAAGTCTACAGGTTCGGTGAACAAGAGACTGCGTAGATGCCACAAGTCTTTTTGATTCCAAACAGTTCCTTGCTTACCGAAGGGGCTAGCGCTGAGGATTGCTTCCATTTCTTTCTTGAATTCGTTATCGCCATTGTTGCAGAGGATGTGTACTGGTTCAGCACCCAACTCCAACAAGAAGCTAACTACACTAACGATTAAATCTGGGTCACCGTAAATTGCGAACTTCTTGCCATGAATCCAAGCATAGGAGTCTGTCATGGCATCTACCAAGCGTCCCCGTTCGATTTCTAACTCTTCAGGGATGGGCTTACCAGTTAATTCTGATAGTGTCATTAAGAATTCATCAGTGCCTTTAACACCCCAAGGACGTAATACCTTGGTTTGTTGACCCCACTTTTCTTTGACATACTCTTGTGTCTTTTGAGTGGAGTAGCCCTGTAAGAACACGGTTCCATTTGCATTGATGGAATCAGCCGCATCTTCTAGCTTGGTACCACCTGGGTACATATTGTACTCACCGTTGTTAGGTGAATCCAGATAATCGCTGTTATCTGCCAGGATAGTATGGTCAATTCCCATCAAGCCCAGCATCCGCTTGATTTCGCGGTTGTTACCAGTATAGGTATCAAATCCAGGAACAAAGTTCAGCTTGCCGTTGGTAGTATCTTTCTTCTTACCTTCTGTCAAATAAGACAGAATTCCTCTCATCATGTTATCGTAACCGGTGATGTGAGAACCAACGAAGCTAGGAGTATGAGCAAAAGGTACGGGGAAATCCTGGGGAATTGCATCTGCATTCTTAGCATTACCGATGAACGCGCCCAAGTCATCACCGATAACTTCTGCCATACAAGTGGTGCTAACAGCAATCATTTTAGGCTTATAAAGTTGGTAAGCAACTTGCAAACCTTCAATCATGTTGTTCAAACCACCGAATACTGCAGCATCTTCTGTCATGGAAGAAGAAACGGCGGAGAACGGCTCTTTGTAGTGACGGCTGAGGTGAGTACGGAAATAAGCGACGCAACCTTGAGAACCTTGTACAAAGGGTAAAGTGCCTTCAAAACCAGCAGCAGCAAAAATAGCTCCTAAAGGTTGGCAACCTTTTGCAGGGTTAACAGTTAACGCTTCACGAGCAAAGTTCTTTTCACGATACTCCCAGCTTTTTGTCCACTCAGCAACCCTTTCTACTTCTTCGTCGCTGTGTCCGCCTTCAAACTGTTCTCTCTTGTTCTTGAATAACTCTTGGTATTCTGGTTGTTGGAACAGCTCTGCATGGTCTTTAATTTGTTCTGGATTTTGAGGCATTGATGTTCTCCAAGCTTGCTGGGTTGTATGTTTTAGGGATTGGGGATTGGGAATTGGGGATTGGGGATTAGGAATGGAAAATTGTTTTCTAGTCCCTAGTCCCTAATCCCTAGTCTATAGTCCCCCTTTGTTTCAGGTGCTACCTGAGAATACTTAGTGAAACAGAGGGCTGTTGTCTCATCCTCGTTCCCAGGCTCAGCCTGGGAATGCATTCAATTGAGGCTCTGCCTCATCTTTGGTTACCAAGCTGTTAGCTTGGTAACTAATTTAGAAATTAAGCGCTAACTTTAGCCTTAGCAGTTTCTTTCTTCCAAGGAGTAGGAATAATATCCCAAGTTGGGCTGTTAAGAGCCAAATCCATGTCACGAGCAAAAACTGCAAAGCCGTCATAACCGTGATAAGGACCGGAGTAATTCTTTTTATGCTTTGATAGTTTTTAGCTGTGTAATGTTTGCTGCAAGCAATGTCAAAGCTAAACAGTGTTTGCGGATAACATATTTATTTTTAGACTAAATTTAGGCTAAAAACACCCCCCATGAAAATGACAAATATCGGCAAGCTTTTGAAGATTTAGAGTCAGTTTCGTCAACCGATCGCAGTTTTCTTGGCTCAAGTCTGCAAGCACAGCAACAAAGAGAGCATATGCAAAATAAAGTATTACTGGAATTAGAGAAAGTTAATCAGCGTTTGAAGCTAGCAAAGACAAAAGTGACAATTAGGGAATCCAACGGAAGCTTACAGTTACGCGCTACGTTACCACTTAAACCAGGAGACAAGGACACAAAGGGAACTGGGAGAAAGCAATACAATCTCAGTTTAAATATTCCTGCTAACTTAGATGGGCTAAGGACTGCTGAGGAAGAAGCCTATGAATTAGGGAAGTTAATTGCAAGGCATAGCTTTCAATGGACTGATAAATATTTAGGGAATGAAGCCACTAAGAAAAGTTGTACGACTATAGGAGAATTATTGGAAAAATTTGAAGAAGAGTATTTTAAAACTCATAAACGAACGACAAAGAGCGAACACACTTTTTTTTATTATTTTTCTCGAACAAAACGATTTACAAATTTAAATGATGTAGCATCTCCAGAAAATTTTATAGAAGCAATTGAGAAAATTGATAAGGAATGGTCGAGATATAATGCAGTTCGAGCGATCGCAGCATTTTGTCTCACCTTTCAAATTGAAATTGATTTATCAAAATATTCTAAAATGCCTAAGTGTAATTCCCGTAAGATACCTTCGGATGAAGAAATCTGTAGGGGAATTATGAAATTTGAAGATTACTTAAGTAGTAGGGGACATCAGGTCAATCAAGAAGTTAAAGATAGTTGGCAACTTTGGCGTTGGACATATGGAATGCTAGCCGTTTTTGGTTTGCGACCAAGAGAACTTTTTACCAATCCCGATATCAATTGGTGGTTAAGCCAAGAAAACATAGACTTGACCTGGAAAGTGCATAAAGATTGTAAAACAGGAGAGAGACAAGCATTACCGTTATACAAACAATGGATTGATGACTTTGATTTAAGAAATCCCAAATATTTAGAGATGTTAGCAACAGCAATTAGCAAGAAAGATAAGAATAACTATGCAGAAACAACAGCATTAACTCAAAGAGTGAGTTGGTGGTTTCGTAAAATCGGATTGGATTTTAAGCCCTACGATTTACGTCATGCTTGGGCAATTCGGGCGCATATTCTAGGGATACCAATAAAAGCGGCAGCAGATAATTTAGGGCATAGCGTGCAAGTTCATACCCAAACTTATCAACGTTGGTTCTCGCTGGATATGCGGAAGTTAGCAATGGATCGAGCTTTGAGTAAGAAAAATGAAATTGAGTTTATTCGAGAGGAGAATACTAAGTTGAGGATGGAGAATGAGAAGTTAAAGCTAGAGATTGAAAAGTTGAAAATGGAGATTATTTATAAGCGGAGTTGAAAATAAAACAGTGAACAAATTATGATTGCACCAAAAACTATATACAAACGCATCTTGAATATGGCAATGGGGTAGTATGGAGTTAGTTTCGGAGGAGCATTGAGTATGACTCTGGCATCAAATGAAAAAGCAGCTATTATTCGTACAGAGCGTGGACTAACGATCGCAGGAACGCGCATCACCCTCTACGACGTAATGGATTATGTAACCGCGCAATATCCGCCTAAGTTTATCCGGGGATTGTTTGAGCTTATAGCAATGCGGAGCGACTGCTGAATGACTTTGAATATCGAGGACAATGTGTTGAAAGTCTGATTGAAACTGTACTTGACCTTGATAGTTATTGAGGTGCAAGACGAATTTTCATTCCGTGATGTGCATTATTGTGCTTGTTTCGACTCTTCATCCTCCATACTAAATTGCCACATCATAAAAGTAAAAATGTCGGCTCTTTCTTGGAAACGTTGCATTTTTGTCGATCCCACCCCATGTCCTGCTTCATAATCAATGCGAAGTAAGACAGGTTTGCCACTGGCTGAAGCCGCTTGAACTCGTGCTGCAAATTTAGTTGATTGCCAAGGTTCGCAGCGCGTGTCAGTCATGCCGTGTATAATCATCATTGCTGGATAATGAACGCCATCTTCGATATGCAAAAAAGCGTCCATTTCATAAAGAGCTTTGAAACCAGCGAGACTCTCACAACTTCCAAACTCACGGACATTATTCACTCCATTGGGAGTCGTTTCAAGACGTACTGGATTTAAAGCGCCTACTCGTAGTATTGCCACAGCAAACAAGTCAGGATGCTCAGTGATGGCTCTGCCGATTGTAATACCACCAGCGCTTAATCCTTCAGCTGCTAGTTTGGAAGGTGAAGTGTATTTATTTTCGATGAGATACTTGGTACAGGCGATAAAATCTTTCCAAGTATTCGGTTTCGTCTGCTGAAATCCAGCCCGATACCACTCGTCCCCTTTTTCGCCACCGCCGCGCACGTGAGCAAAGGCAGCAATACCCCCTTTCTCGTACCATGCATAATCTTGATGTTGATAGGGTAGGTATAGGGAGAAGCCATAAGCCCCGTAACCAGTTAACCAGCATGGATTTGAGCCATCGAGCTTAATTCCTTTTTTGTAGATAATTGACATTGGCACCAATGTCCCATCATGGGATTGCACCTCAACCTCCTCAACAATTAAATCATCCGGTGCATCATATTGACCTTTTGGTTGTAGAAGAATCTCCACAAACCTTTCTGTTTTCGCATTGTATTCGTAGATGCTGTTGGATCTTGTCCAAGAAGCCATAGTTAACACAATCCCTTCCACTCTGGAATCATTTTTTGACAATCTTGCGTCATTGGCAAAAAAATCGACTATTCCATCAAAAGGAAGTTCTAGTTCTGTCGCCGCACCACTGTAAGGAATGCGAATCACTTTATCGATCGCATTGCCATCCATCAGTACATAGAGTGCATCAGTAGCTGCAAATATGTTGTTTATGGTTTTGTCACTTTGCGCTAAGACAAGTTCAGCTTTAGAAATATCGGGATTTTTTAACGAAGTTTTAACAATCTTGTAACGAGGTGCTGATGCCGAAGTAGTCATCTGTAACAGGTTGGACTGGTGCAACAGGTGGTTTTGGGTTTTCGAGCATTTGTCTTCCTCCATAAGATTGAAATGTGCTATTTGTCTTCCCATCACCAAACTAATTTAAAACCATTTTCAGGGAAAAATAGCCGAAGGGGCGCGGCGGCATTACGCCCTAACCCAAAACGTAATTCATTTGAATAAAAACTGCTGTAACTAACAGAAAATCTCAGTTGTTGAGTTTAGGAGAACTTGATAATATTAACAAAGTGGGCGCTCGCAGTACCAGATTGGCAAAAACACTATGGCAAAGCGTAAGAAAAGCAATCTAGAGTGGATGAAACAAACGCTTGAACTAAAACCAGACCATCACTGGGAAGGTCCACCTGGTTATAAAATCTTTGTGGCAGATCGAGGAGCGGTTCGCTTCAACGTACCTCGTGATTGGGCTTTTGAGCCACAAGAAAAATCATTTAAGTTCTTTGATAAAGAACCACCCGACGAGGATTGCTGTCTGGAAGTCTCTTTCAATCGTTTACCACCCCATGACTGGAGCCAGTTTCCACTAAAATCTACTCTGAGGAAAGTGGTGGAAAATGAGTCTCGCAATGTCATTGCCAAGGGAGAAATAATTACCGTCAAGCGCCAAACTGCCAAGATTGTCTGGACGGAGATTAAATTCATAGACACCCAGGAGGAGCCACGGGAAGCTTTCTCGCGGACTTGCATTGGTTTGGGGTCGAACATTCAATGCTTGATTACCTTCGATTATTGGGTAGACCAAGCAGAACAGCTTACACCTGTTTGGGATGAAGTGATGCGTAGTCTGACGCTGGGATTATATATCCGCGACCCATTGACTGGTGTGGCTTTTCCAGATTAGAATTGCAAGCGATCGAGGAATGGATTAACGACTTCTTGAGTCTCTTTACTACTCACAACCGGAACAATTTCAAAAGTCGCTCCCGAACCACGCCATTTCAGAATCCATTCCTGAAGTAAACGCAAATCATTACACTCCATAAGCTGAAAACATCTACTAAAATTTGGTTCTACCCAACTATCAATGTATTTCAGACCTTCGGGAAACATTCTTCCCTCGTCACGAACACGCTGATAGATTGGCAGCATATCGTTATCTTTGAATCGTTCAATAATCATGAATAACATTTGATAGTCCTTATTGAAAAATTAGATACTTGTTTGTGTTAAGAAAGCATTACGAATAGTTCGATTTATAAAGCTGAGATAATCATTAACTTCTTCGTAAAGGTCAAGTTCGCGTTCTTCCTCAGAATTCAGTGGATAATTTTTTTGTTTTATCAATAATTCTTCTATACAATCTTGAACTTTACTGGAAGCCCGAAAGATGGGAATTCCTTCAACTAATTCGATACGAACTGCTCCTTCAATTGGTAGATTATTAGACAAATTTTGTAATTTTGGTGGAAGTACCATTATCGTGAGTTTTTTATTTTTGATATATGGATATAGTAACATTGTAAAATTTTACGACTAGTATTCCCTATTAGAACACGTCAGCGTAATTTTAGGTAGGGTTATGGCGCTAAAAAGCAAATTTTGTTAGTGGTTTTTCCAGGTTAGATCCTGCTTTGAGAGAACTGTTGCTGGAGCGGTAGAATTGTTTTGAGCTTGTAGTAGAGATGTAAAGGCGAATTCACAATTGCGGAAATTGCCGTTCTCGTTGGATTTGCTCACCAGAGTCATCTCAACCATCACTTCAAGTGGCTATTCGGGGTGACACCTAAAGGATTTCTCACAAGTCAGTGAGAACGTGTTAAAAATCACAAGAATTTGCAAGAAATCAATCTGTTTCTTCGTAATACTTGGAACTGAGAAGACAAGTCCCTAGCTAGCAGTTGATGGCATATTGTTTATTTTCCAGTCAATAACTTGAGGGAAAATGCTGATAGCAAGGACGACGCCACCAATCACCAAACCTTGCAGTTGCGATCGGGCTAGTTCTGGGTGCAGTCTCAGTAGTAGAGTATTGCTGAGGGTAAATATTGCAATCAGTATCCAGTAGAGCAAGCCATCGCCCATCTGTTCTTGACCAAGTAAAGAACGCAAGGGAAAAGGACTAGTCAGCGTTGAGATGAGTCCATAGCTGCAGGTATACTGCTAGAATTAGTGGTTTCCCATTGAACAATAAGTATTTGATTCATATTTTGAACTAAAATCAATTCATGCTGGCTGTAAAATTATCCTCATGAAAGCCTGAGTCAGTTTGCTATCTAAGTTGAATTATCATTTGAAGTTGACTTGAATGCTCATTGTTTTGAGCAATCAACCATCATCCCGTCGAATGTGTTCGATCGCAACAATCAGTGCATCCAACATTACATCGTAGCTTTGATCGGTGGAGCGTTCCAAAGTCATTAGCCCTGCTTGCTCAACTGCAATAAATCCGTAAATTGCAGCATTCAACATCCGCATCACATCAATTAACTGAGTATCGGTTAAGTCATAAGCATTCAAAGCTTGGCGAAGGAAGTTTAGGAGTTGCTGGATAATTGCACCTGCTTCAGGATCGCTCGGCTGAAGTTGAACTTGCATCATGACCTGATAACGAGCGGGATAGGTTTTAGCAAAGTTGCGGGCAAAATGTCCCAACTGTTTCAGCAAATCTGGAGTAACTGAGCGTTCAGCAATCATCTGCTGACACTGAGTTAAGTACTGTCGCCAGAGTTCTATGACTGTTGCTCGCTGCAAATCCGCACCATTCTCCAAATGCTTGTAAATAGCAGGTGGCTTGATGCCTAAAAATCGAGCGACTCGACTGACCCCAAGTGCCGACGCTCCATCGCGATCGATGCAAGAGATAGCTGCAGCAATGACATCTTGCCGTGACAATGATTTTTCCTTAACTGGGCGACCCATAGTTGACAAATTAGTTAACACTTTTAACTAAAAGTGAATATAATTAACTTATATCTTGCATTGGAGTTGAATAAACGAGGTGAAATTGACCTATGAGTGACTTGGTTTTCCTGTCAGCCCATCAACTTGCTCAGATGATTCGCGATCGCATTGTTTCTGCTGTTGAAGTTACCGAGGCTTATCTAGCTCAAATCGCCAAGCATAACACGAAACTAAATGCGATTTGCACGTTGGATGAAGACAATGCCCGTGCTAGAGCTAAGCTTGCAGACGAAGCCTTAGCCAGAGGAGAAAATTGGGGTGCTTTGCACGGCGTTCCCATCACGATTAAAGATATTTTTGAAACTACCGGACTCCGCACCACAGCAGGTTATATTCCCCTCAAAGACTACATTCCCCAACAAGATGCAACTGTTGTAGCTCGGCTTCGGACAACCGGAGCTATCATTCTTGGAAAAACAAATATGGCAGAGCTAGCTGGTGATTTTCAGAGTACGAATTCTCTCTTCCCACGGGTAAATAATCCCTGGAATGTTGATTACACAGCAGGCGGTAGTTCTGGAGGTAGTGCTGCTGCTGTTGCTGCCGGACTTTCACCGTTAGACATCGGCAACGATATTGCAGGTTCCGTGCGTCAGCCTGCTCATTTTTGTGGCGTTTATGGCTTGAAGCCAACAGATCGCCGGATCTCTACAGCTGGATCGATTCCAGAAGTACCAGGAATGCCCTATTGTCTCCGACAAATGATAACTGTAGGCTGTTTTGCACGCTCGCTCAAAGACATTCAAATCTGCTTTTCATTAATTGCTGGAGCCGATCCTCGCCGTCCTGATGTTCCGCCCATTTTGCTGGATACTCCTTCTGGTAAATCTTTAAAAGACCTTAAAATTGCTTGGATTGATGAATGGGAGCAAGTTCCTGTGAATTCTGAAATTCGAGCCGCAATGCAAGCGATCGCACAGAAACTTTCTCAAGAGTGTGTCCGTGTTGAACGTTGGTTTCCTAAAGATTTCGATCTATCAACGGTGTGGAACCTCTACGGACGGATAGCAGCCTACATTAACAACTACGCCCAACCCAAAGATCGCTATAATATTCGACGCAGCATAGAGTTACTTTTTCGGACAGCAACTCAAGGCGACAAGAAACTTCGCGAATTAGGGAATTTCAGCCGCGTTCTACCCGAACTTCTCAATCCGAGCTTAAGAGGATATTTTGAGGCTCTTACCGCTCGCGATCGCTTCGTTGCCCAAATGGACTCTGCTCTAGAACCATGGGATGTCTGGCTCACTCCTGTAGCAGCAACTCCAGCATTTACCCATCGTCCTGCTTGGAGCGCTATTGACATTGAGGGCAAACCCTATCCCCATGGAGTTGCAAATGGAGCCTATACTATACCATTTAATCTCAGCGGTCATCCTGCTGTAGTGATTCCCATTGGGCAGACTCAGAGTGGTTTACCAATTGGACTGCAAATTGTTGGGAAGCGATGGCGAGAGATGGAATTGTTGGCGATCGCTGAGGAACTTAACGACGCGATCGGTGATTTCCAATATCCATCAAGCTACTCAGTATATTCCTAGCTGAATGAGAAAAGGAGGTAATTAAAATGTATAAAGAAATTTCCACCTCAATTGTTCAATCTAATAAGTAACCCTATGATATTGATTTAGCACGCTAAGTACGCAAGAACCTCAGTTGCACGAGTCATTGCTCCTGGGCGGTTAACTCCTATGCGAATTAAACGTAAAACTTCTAACATCCATTTGCATCCAAGTGTGTGCTCCACAATATGGGAAACATTTGGCTGTGAAGTAGAGAAATTTTTTTTCAAGCTTCGAGGCTGTGATGTCTGCATTTGCTACTAAACGGTAACTACCTTACCAAACAGTGCTGACTTGCGAGGTCAGAGAGAACTTATTTACGCTCTTGTGGTATCGAAATACCCTCACCGTTAATTTTAGCACAAAGGGGTTTGGCAAAGATGAAATCCATGCAAGCAGCTGTATTAACTGCATTTGGTGATGCTGAGAGTTTTAAGATTCAAACTGTTCCTATGCCAATGCTGAAGTCCAATCAAGTATTAGTAAAGGTTTGTGCAACATCAATTAACCCCATTGATTATCAAACTCGTCGTGGTGATTACAAGGATTTGATTCAATTACCAGCTATTCTTGGAGTTGACGTTTCAGGAGTTATTGAGACAATTGGGGAATCAGTGACAGAGTTCAAGGTGGGAGACGAGGTTTATTACTCGCCGCAAGTTTTTGGGAAATTTGGTAGCTACGCTCAATATCATGTTGCTGATGCAGCTATTGTTGCTTTTAAGCCTACTAATCTATCACATATTGAAGCCACTTGTTTTCCTCTTGCAGGAGGAACAGCTTGGGATTGTCTAGTAACTAGAGGGAATTTACAAGTCGGTGAAACAGTTCTCATTCATGAGTCGTGCTGGTGGAGTTGGTTCAATCGCAGTTCAATTAGCGAAAGCAATGGGGGCATATGTGATTACAACGTGTAGTTCTAAAAATCGAGATTTTGTTAGAGAACTTGGCGCAGATCGAGCGATCGATTACAAAAATGAAGACTATGTGAAAGTTGTTCTTCAAGAAACAAATGGACTGGGTGTAGATTTGGTTTTGGATGCGATCGGGGGTGAGACAATTCAAAATAGCTTAGAAATTATTCGCCCATTTGGTCGGCTTGTGAGTATTGTAGATATTGCGACTCCGCAATCACTTATTAAAGCATGGGGCAAGAACGTGACTATCCATTTTGTTTTTGCGCCCCAGTACCGGTCATAACTCTTAATCCGAATTTTAAATATTTAGAAATTCATTATCGCTCTCCTAAAGTTTCTTGAATATGGTTTTCCAACCATTGTTCATACTCTTCAAGTTCGGCTACTTCTTTCATTAATTGTTGTCGGCGTTCTTTAATTTCTGCTAGATGTTTAAGTAAATTGCTTCCATCTAGTACAGACTGTACTAATGAAATAAATTCTTGTTGGGAAATTTCTCGACCAGCAAAGGCTGTGGCTTCTAATTCATCTAGTTTTGCCCAACGTTGGAGTTGTTCGGGAGTGGGAGAATGAGTCATTGGTGTTTCTGGTTAATCAAGTGGTTGTAGTTGACGGCGCTGTTTTATTTCTGACAAAACTGTATTGGCTGTATATTCGGTTACTATTAACTCTCTCGAATAATCGGTTTCTCGAAATCCAATATTTTGATAGAACTCCTTAGCTCTTTCAATTGTTAGTACTTTTACAATACCACCAAACCCACTTGATTGACTTTCTCCGATGATACCTTCGATTAGCGAGGTAGCAGCGCCTTTACGTTTGTAGATGATGTCTTGACCTGGTTGTTCAATTACATTCCAGGGAGCATTAGTCAAGCTTTTAATTATAATACCTTGTTTTAATTCTGCTTCAATTTCTATTTGTTCAATTGATATGATTGCTGCAGCTTGTAATATTCCTGAATTATCAGTAACTCCTCGATAACTACTACTATTGGCTCCAGAAAAAGCTAGTGCTTCCACTTTTGCAACACAATCTCCAAATCTTGTTCCAAATATTCTATGTATGTCACCGCTATAAAAGGTATTAATGTATTCTCTACATTTGTTATTCCATCTAATTAACTGGATACGAAAGTCTGTTGATGTGCCAATGATGTAGTTGAAAATATTCATATTAGTCTAACAAAACAGAAGTTCAAAAAGTTGTGTTTTTTACGATTTTTATTTAATAAAAATTTAATTAACTCCTAGATCTCTGATAAAATCTGCATTTTATCTGACGGGTTATCCAAAAAATATTATCATTAAAGTACTGAAAAACTTTAATTTAGGCTAAAGTTAGGCTGAATTTTATTCTTCCTTCAAAACATATTGTCCCATCTGACTTTGAGGTGCGATCGCAGAATCGGAGTAATCCCAGGAGTGCATTTGACGGAAAGGCAGACCCATCTTCTGGAATACGTACTTCTCTTTAATACCAGAAGCAATTAAATCGGGCTTCATGTGCTTGACGAACTCTTCAAACTCGAAAGCTGTTACGTCATCATAAATGATGGTTGCGCCATCAATATAATTGGTAGTACGCTTGTAATCGTCGTTATGAGCGAATTCGTAACCAGTACCAATAACCTTGATACCAAGATCTTCAAACGCGGGAACAACGTGACGGGGGCGCAAGCCACCAACGTAAAGCATAACTGTCTTGCCTTCGAGGCGAGAACGATACTTATCAAGCACCGCATTCATCACTGGAGTATACTTAGCGATGACTTTTTCTGCGTTTTCTTGGATCTTCTCATCGAAGCGAGCTGCGATTTCGCGTATAGATGCAGCAATCTTGGTAGGACCAAAGAAGTTAAATTCCATCCAAGGCATACCGTAAGATTCTTCCAAGCTACGGCAGATGTAGTTCATTGAACGGTAGCAGTGGATGAGCACTAATTTGGAAGCAGGACCGTTAACCAACTCGTTAACAGTACCGTCACCAGACCACTGAGCAACAACACGCAAGCCCATCTCTTCAAGGATCATGCGGCTAGCCCAAGCATCACCACCGATGTTGTAGTCACCGATCAGTGCTACATCATAAGGACCGGGTTCGATAGACAAAGTATTTTCTTTCTTAGCCTTATCGAATTTGGGGAACATGTGGTCGCGGAGAGCATCGTTAGCGATGTGGTGTCCGAGAGATTGAGAAACACCCCGGAAACCTTCGCAACGTACTGGTACGACAGGCTTGTTAATTTGTTTAGCAGCTTTCTTAGAAACAGCTTCGATATCATCTCCGATCAAACCGATAGGACATTCAGACTGAACGGAGATACCACGGTTGAGGGGGAAGAGTTCTTCAATTTCCTCAATAATTTTGGTAAGCTTTTTGTCACCACCAAATACGATATCGCGTTCTTGGAAGTCGGAGGTGAAGTGCATGGTACCGAAAGAATCGACACCAGTCTTACCTACATAGTAGTTACGAC
>NZ_BAACAP010000116.1:0-23933 GCF_045865695.1 Scytonema hankhaensis NUACC26 | reverse complement strand
GTAAAATAATATTCTCTCTGTTGTTGTGGTTTTGCCCGCATCTATATGCGCCGCAATACCTATGTTGCGTACCTTCTCTAGCGGGTGGTTACGTGCCACAGCTGCCTCCTATAGTTTTCGCCTCATGATATCTTGTATATTACACTTTGTTAAGATAGTATACTTTTACGGAAAACCGTCTTTTGAATTATGAATTATAAATTCTGAATTATGAAATTCCTATTCATTCAGTCTTTTTCATCATTCATCATTCATAATTCATAATTTTTTAGTAGCGATAGTGTGCAAATGCTTTATTCGCTTCTGCCATGCGGTGCGTTTCTTCCCGCTTGCGAATGGCATTCCCGGTTTCGTTAGCTGCATCCATCAACTCATTTGCCAGTTTACCTGCCATTGTCCGTCCCGGTCTAGATCTAGAGAACTGAACCAGCCAACGTAAGGCAAGAGTTGTACCCCGTTCGGTACGGACTTCCATTGGAACTTGATAAGTAGCACCACCTACACGACGGGCTTTCACCTCTACCAATGGAGTTGCATTTCTCACTGCTCTTTCAAAAACTTCTAATGGATCGCCTCCAGTCCGTTCTTGAATTGTTTTCATAGCGTCATATACAATACGTGCGGCTAACGATTTCTTGCCGTGACGCATAATACGTCTAATCATCATACTGACAAGACGGCTATTATATACAGAATCAGAAGGAACTGGACGCCTTTGAATTACACCTCTACGAGACATACTTAGTAACCTTTAGTTTCGATCTTTCATCAGGGACTAGGGATTGGGGAACTCGGGGTCCCCTCCTTGTTGAGGGGCAATGGGGACTAGGGAGAGTAACTAGCACCCAGTCCCCAATAGCTAATCCCTAATCGCTACTCCCTTCAATAGTGCCAAGTGCTGAAGAAAACCCGCGTTGCTCAGCACTCAATACTCAGCACTGCTTTATGCTTTCTTAGGACGCTTCGTTCCGTACTTAGAACGACCTTGCTTGCGGTCTTTGACTCCGGCTGTATCTAAGGTTCCACGAATAATGTGGTATCTCACGCCTGGTAAGTCCTTGACCCTACCGCCACGAATCATAACCACTGAATGTTCTTGCAAGTTGTGACCAATGCCTGGAATGTAGGCTGTGACCTCAAATCCAGATGTTAATCTTACCCTTGCGACTTTGCGTAAAGCTGAGTTAGGCTTTTTGGGTGTAGTTGTGTATACTCTAGTACACACACCTCGGCGCTGAGGACATTCCTTCAGAGCTGGGGACTTGGTTTTCTGACGCGCTTTTTCGCGTTCAGTACGTATAAGTTGCTGTATTGTTGGCATGAGTTACAGCGCGAAAAGCTGCTTTTATTCTAAGTAACAACAAATCCTGATTATAGCTTTTCTTTTAGGTTTTGTGTCAAGTTTTTTTGTCATTTGTCATTCGCCCTTTGTCCTTTGCCTAAATCAATAGCAAATGACAAATGACGAACGACAACTTTTGTTTAACTGAAGACTCCCCTAGGAATCCCTATTCCTTCACAATCAAGAAAGAATTACCACAGCCACAACTAGCGCTTACTTGAGGATTTTGGAAGCGAAAGCCTCCGCCCATCAAATCTTCTGAGTAATCTACAGTTAATCCATCAACATATTTTTGGCTTTCAGCATCTATAACCACTTGAAGACCATTAGCGGTAATAACGCGATCGCCAAGTTTCGCTGTCTCATCAAAAGACATATCATAGTACAACCCGGAACAACCACCAGATTTAACTGCTAAGCGAAAAAATATGTATGATGGTTGCTGCTTTGATTTGAGTCGTTCAATTTCATTAGCAGCTGCTGAACTCAGTTGAATCATCGCGCTTTGCCAGTGCAATTAAAACTCATGCTACGATATTATATCAAACTTTCAGAGTCTTAGGCAATGCCCAATGCCCTATTCCCAAATCAAAAGGACAGGCAAGACACTCGCTCCCAAAACCAAGCTTAGCCTGTGGAGTGCAACTTTTAACCTGTCCTTAACTATTGAACTAACCTATTTGGTTTGAAATATAGAAAAACTTTCAGCCATTATGAGATAATAGGCGATGACGCTAATTCAGCGATCGCTACTGTTTATTGGGGTCTTGAGTACGAGCGTAGTCATCTTGGTATCGAACAATATCATCTTCACCTAAATACTCGCCATTTTGGACTTCAATTAATACCAAGGGAATGACACCAGGATTTTCCAAGCGATGAGCTGTACACTGAGGTACGTAGGTAGACTCATTATTTCTCAGAAGCACTTCGCGATCGCCACAAACAACCTTAGCTGTACCAGAAACAACAATCCAGTGTTCGCTGCGATGGTGATGCATTTGTAAACTGAGTCGATGTCCGGGCTTAACTTCAATGCGCTTAATCTTGTATCCACGTCCTTCTTCGAGTACTGTAAAAGAACCCCAAGGACGAAGTTCTGTAGCAGCAACGCCTCTAGCAGTCACAGCAGGGGGTAAGGGCAATGTGTTAGTTTGTGTTGCCTCTTGAATTTGAACCATAAGTTACCTCATTGTTTTTTGACAGAACGAACCGTCAGCACGTATACTATCTTGATGAAAAAAACGCGATCGATGTTTCAGAGCTCTAGTAGTGACTGATTCGTGCCACTTTGCCAACCATAGCAAATCAATTCCAGAAGTGCGATCGATGATTTCCACAAAGTCACATCTCTACACGAATTCTTCATTAAAAAACACAACAGCTTATCATAAGCTTTAAAGTGATGGTCACTGGTCACTGGTCACTGGTCACTGGTCACTGGTCACTGAAAAATACCCCAATTCCGTTGTGAACGCGAGCTGCTGTATTGGGGGAACGATCGAGGAGTTGTCCTCCTAAGTAAAGACTCGTAGAACTACCACCATCTAAATTTAGAGCATTGACACACCCCAAAAGCTGCATTAACTGCGCGTGTTCTGCTAAAGTTGGTCCAGCACCACCTGCACGATTGTGTATGGCAGCGATCGCTAAATTTCCTGTTGATGTCGTACAAATCCCACTGCGAATGGCTTTTTCTGCTATGAAAGCATCGCTAAATTTTTCTCCTTTGGCATCAAGCACAATCTGATGGTTCTTCAACAGCACTGGACCTGCCCCTACTATGTGAGGATAACGGTTAAACTCAGGGGTAATGGTAGAACTATTAATCTGAATTGTGGAATTTACGGGTAATTGTTCGGCGTTGGCTGTAGCTAACCCACGAAAAGTCAGTAGATACCCATCTTGGGGAATCGGAACGGCTGTCTCACCTGCTTTACCTGCTGTTATTTGACTAAGAATTTTATTTTGTTGTACGACTAGGACGATCTCGTCATCGGTTAGGGGAGTGTAGGTTGTTCCCCATGCAGGAGTGTAACGAGCAATCCCACTTTGAACGTAGCCACTATTTAAATAAAGAATAGGTAATTGTACTCTATTTGACCCAACAATCGTTTCTTGCAAGGTGAGGCGATCGATGTAAAACTGTCCGGAATCATTCCAAGCGATCGCACCTCGATTAAGAATTGGTCCAGATACCCATATATTATCTCGGCGAAGTGCGCCTAAAGGCAATCGGTTATTACGGTTAAAGTATCCACCATTAATAGCTGCAACTGCTGTTTGCTGTTGTGCGAATTGAATCAGAGGAGCAGTTCCAACCATCGTGTCGGAATTTGTCCAAATAGGTTTTAACTTTACCCCACTCGTCCGAGGATTAATTTCCAACCACGTGACTGGAAAGCGATTTTGACCTAAGTTAAAGTACTGCTGTCGCCATCTCAATCCTGTCGCCCATACAATATTACGTACTGGCATTGCATCGGGTCGAATTTCTATGCTCAAGCGGTTAGGGTTAGCTAAAGTATTTATCCGAGGAGCAAAACCAAAGGGGACGCTGAGTCTGACTATTGTTTGGTTATTAGCAACTTCTACTCCTTGAATTAAAGAGTCGGGTGTTGGTACTTGAGGGTTTAACGAAGGAGTTTGTTCCCCCTGTCCCACTCCTCTCAAGAGAGTAGGCTCGGCTATCCCTTCCACAGTCACTATCCATTCTCGATTAGGTGGAGAAGTTGGTTTGGGTGTTGTAGGCTCAGAACCAAGTGGTAAAGTTGGTTTGGGAGTTGCAGGCTCAGAACCAAGTGGTGAAATGGGAGACTTTGGTATGGGCGCTCCTTGTGAAATTTGCCAAGGAGTTGGACGAGTTAAATCTATAATGATGGTATCACCTGAAGTTTGCCTACCCTGACGAATATTCACTACCTTGGCACTTGGCGTAGAAATGACCAAAGTGTTACCATTTGCCTGTACCTGCCATCCGGCAGTACTAGCAAAGTTTGTTATATCTAAGTACCGATATCCTGTTGTTATTAAACTGGTTAAAACAATAGGGTTGGTGGATGGTGAAAACCATTGTACTGGTTGTTGAGTGGGATTGTTATTATTTAATAAATCGACTCCTAGTAATTGCTTAATAGCCGCATCGCTCAGATGAGTGTTAAGCTTACCAGTCCGAGACTTTTGTTGCAACCAAGCCCCAGGTAAAATGCGACCGTTGAGAGTCACGCGATCGCCGTAGGAAACCACTCCTGGTAATGTAGGTGCTAGAGGTTGTGGAATCGTTTTTGGAGATAGTACGTTCGATGTTGAAGGTTGCGCTTTCGCACTATCATATATATCTACTAGGCAAAGTAGAGTTGAAAGTACTGACGGTATGACAACCCTAAGAAACCGACGACTACTTTTATTAACTACAAAACAGAAATCCCGTGTTAGGAAAAAACTCAGTATTCTTACCATTGTTATTTATGTATTTATGGAAACATTTTTGCAAACCGCTCCTTGAGACATCAAAAAATTGATGACAAGAGTTTTGCGACCATTGGAATGTGATATTGTATATATGGGCTTTTTGTCTCTGAAAACAAGATTTTTTTAGTAATGCGATTGTTACAAGAGTACTATGCAAAATTAGCACTTTTAACTTTCGCAGATGTATTGGATTGTTGTAAAAAGGATGAAGTATAGAGTATGAAGGATAAAGCGTACCTCACGGATAAAGTCGGGGCATGGGATACAAGCACTTTGTGTTAAATGTTTTTCACAGGAAGTTTAGAGGTTTGTATCCATTTAACAGATGATGTGTTTGCTCTTTATCTTCATATTCTTATTCAGAAGTCAAGCAAGTGGCAATACAAGTAGCGAAGAATAACAGATAAAAAGTCAGAAAACACAAGAGATCTGTAGGATAGGAATTGTCAAATGGGCATATAGTGTAATACGCTGATTTTGTGCTAAGTCCGAATAATATTCCCGTTAAGAGTCGTGAGAGCGCATTTCACAACCGTTTCGGGTACGGCACGCTCATTCAGTAAAAGGTTGGAAAAGAATAAATCGCCGATAAGAGTGAGCGTACTTAAGCAAAAACTTATAAGTTCGGAAGTAGTTTAATTCACTCAGGTTAAACACATAAAAATATCGAAGAAATTTTAACACGGGTTAAACAAAAATAAAAGCCCGAAGTTAAATTTTTTTTTCCTAAAAATCAGATCCTTTGTACTTTTCATTTTGGGATTTAGAAATTTTTCCAACTAGAAGTCGCAAAATTCACAACTCGCGTTGTCAGGGATAACAAAAGGATGAATCAACAACAAAACATGACACATTCTGATATGAATAACGGGTACATCTATTCGGGTCAAAAATGGTTAGTGGAAGAGCGAGATGCTTGTGGTGTGGGTTTTATTGCCCATCGCCAAAATAGAGCTAGCCATGAAGTCGTAGAAAAAGCGCTATTAGCTTTAAGTTGTTTGGAACATAGGGGTGGTTGTAGTGCAGACCAAGATTCGGGTGATGGTGCGGGAATATTGACCGCTCTGCCTTGGGAGTTGTTCCAACAGGATCTAACAGCATGGGGAAAACAAGATTTTGCCACAGGTTATATGGCTGTGGGAATGGTATTTTTACCTCAAGATGAGGATGCAGCCGAAAAAGCTAGAGAGCTTGTGGAACAAGTGGCGATTGAGGAGAAATTAACTGTATTGGGCTGGCGAGTAGTTCCAGTACAACCTCAATTATTGGGGGTACAAGCAAGAGAAAATCAACCCAGGATCGAACAACTTTTTGTAGCATCAGCAGAGAAAACAGGTGATGAATTAGAGCGATCGCTTTACATCACTCGTCGTCGAATTCATAAAGCTGTTCGCCAAAACGATAACAAATGGTCAGATGACTTTTACATCTGTTCGCTGTCCAGCCGAACCATCATATATAAGGGTATGGTACGTTCGGCAGTGTTAGGAGATTTTTATCAAGATTTAAGAAACCCCAACTACACAAGCGCCTTTGTTGTCTATCATCGCCGCTTTAGTACCAATACTATGCCCAAGTGGCCTCTAGCTCAACCCATGCGGCTACTGGGTCACAATGGAGAAATCAACACTCTGTTGGGAAATATAAACTGGATGATGGCAAGAGAATCAGTTTTAAATCATCCAGTTTGGGGCGATCGGATTGAGGAACTTAAGCCATTTGTCAATGTTGATAGTAGCGACTCAGCAAACTTAGACAACGTGTTTGAGTTGCTAGTGCATTCTGGACGCAGCCCATTAGAAGCCATCACGATTATGGTTCCAGAGGCTTACCAAAATCAGCCAGAATTGCGAAACTATCCAGAGATAGTTGACTTTTACGAATACTATAGTGGTTTGCAAGAAGCCTGGGACGGTCCCGCACTGTTAGTATTTAGCGATGGGCGGAAAGTGGGAGCAACACTAGACCGCAATGGCTTAAGACCAGCGCGTTACTGTATTACTAAGGATGACTACATCGTCGTTGCTTCAGAAGCAGGTGTGGTAAGCTTTCCCGAATCTGACATTATCGAGAAAGGTAGACTCGGACCGGGACAAATGATTGCTGTGGATTTAGAAAGCCACGAAATCTTGAAGAACTGGGAAATTAAGCAGCGCATAGCCAAGCAGCATCCTTATGGGGAATGGTTGCGCCAGTATCGTCAGAAATTGGGCAATGGGCATTGGGCATTAGGTAATGGGAATGGAAATGGTTCTCCTAATAAGCCACTTGCGTCAACAGAGAAAACCTCGACAACGCAATGTCTTCCTCACTCATCACTCCCGACTTCCCCTGACAAGCAAACTCTCCTCCAGCAACAGATGGCTTTTGGCTACACTACAGAAGATGTGGAAATGGTGATTCAGCCAATGGCAATAGATGGGAAGGAAGCGACTTTCTGTATGGGGGATGATATTCCTCTTGCAGTATTGTCAGAAAAACCCCACTTGCTGTATGACTATTTCAAACAGCGCTTTGCTCAGGTGACAAATCCAGCGATCGATCCCCTACGGGAAAGTCTGGTGATGTCTCTGAAAGTAGAACTGGGAGAACGAGGAAATTTATTGCAACCAAAGCCAGAATATGCCCGCAGACTGATGCTAGATTCACCAATTTTGCAAGAGGCAGAGTTGGCGGCTATCAAACTGTCGGGATTTGTAACAGCTGAATTATCAACCCTGTTTGAAATTGAGAAAGGTCCTGAAGGGTTGAAAGCGGCTGTCAAGAATTTACAAGCACAAGCTGCTGAATCGGTGCGGGCAGGTGCGAAAATTCTGATATTGAGCGATCGCACTCAAGCGGGTAACGAACTGGGAATTGGATCTGAGTACACTTACATTCCTCCTTTGTTGGCAATAGGTGCAGTTCACCACCACCTGATCCGCGAAGGGTTGCGGATGAAAACATCTCTAGTTGTCAATACCGCTCAGTGCTGGAGTACCCATCACTTCGCCTGCTTAATTGGTTACGGTGCAGCAGCAGTTTGTCCGTACATGGCTTTGGATACGGTACGTAACTGGTGGTTTGACCCCAAAACCCAACAGTTTATGGAACGGGGTAAAATTACTGCCATGAGTTTGGAGCAATCTCTTGCTAATTACTGTAAAGCAGTAGAAGGTGGGTTGTTAAAGATTCTCTCGAAGATGGGAATTTCTTTGCTCACTAGTTACCAAGCCGCACAAATCTTTGAAGCTATTGGGATCGGTCAAGATTTACTGGAACTGGGATTTGATGGAACGGCTTCTCGCGTAGGTGGCTTGAGTGTCAGCGAACTCGCACAAGAAGTTTTGGCTTTCCATTGCAAGGCTTTCCCAGAATTGACAACCAAGAAATTAGAAAACCTGGGATTTGTCAACTACCGTCCTGGTGGCGAGTACCACATGAACAGCCCGGAACTGGCAAAAGCGTTGCACAAAGCGGTAGATGGGAAGAAGTACGACCACTACGAAGTTTACAAGAAGTACTTGCAAGATAGAAAGCTCACGGCTTTGCGTGATTTGCTCGATTTCCAAAGCGATCGCTCTCCCATTTCTATTGATGAAGTAGAACCAGTGACCGAAATTGTCAAGCGTTTCTGTACTGGGGGAATGTCCTTAGGCGCATTGTCAAGAGAAGCACATGAAACACTGGCAATTGCCATGAACCGCATTGGTGGGAAATCCAATTCTGGGGAAGGTGGAGAAGATCCAGTCAGATACAAAATCTTGGATGATGTGGATGATTCGGGAAACTCAGCGATTCTACCCCATTTAAAAGGATTGCGGAACGGAGACAGAGCATCAAGTGCAATCAAGCAAGTGGCTTCGGGACGCTTTGGTGTGACCCCAGAGTATTTGGTCAGCGCTAAACAAATTGAAATTAAAATCGCTCAAGGTGCAAAACCAGGTGAAGGCGGACAACTTCCTGGGAAAAAGGTTAGCCCTTACATTGCCATGTTGCGGCGTTCTAAACCGGGCGTAACTTTGATTTCACCACCACCGCACCACGATATCTATTCTATTGAGGACTTGGCGCAACTGATTTTTGACTTGCACCAAATCAATCCCAAAGCGCAAGTTTCGGTGAAGTTGGTTGCAGAAGTCGGTATTGGTACGATTGCTGCGGGAGTGGCGAAGGCAAATGCTGATATTATTCAGATTTCCGGTCACGATGGCGGTACGGGTGCGTCTCCATTGAGTTCTATTAAGCACGCTGGTTCACCATGGGAATTGGGATTGACGGAAGTGCATCGCGTGTTGATGGAAAATAGCTTGCGCGATCGCGTAGTCTTACGTGTTGATGGTGGGCTGAAGACTGGTTGGGACGTACTGATCGGCGCGTTGATGGGAGCAGAAGAATTTGGCTTTGGTTCCATCGCCATGATTGCTGAGGGCTGTATTATGGCAAGAATTTGCCACACCAACAATTGTCCTGTGGGTGTTGCGTCTCAGAAAGAGGAACTCCGGAAACGCTTCCCCGGTACTCCAGAACACGTTGTGAATTTCTTCTACTTTGTTGCAGATGAAGTTCGGAGTCTGTTAGCGAAACTCGGTTACCGTTCCTTGTTAGATATTGTTGGACGAGCCGATTTGTTGAAAGTGCGTGAGGAAGTAGGTGTCAATAAGACACAATCGCTGAATCTCAATTGCTTGCTTCAGTTACCCGATTCGCGAGAAAACCGTAGTTGGTTGGTACATGAGGAAGTTCACAGCAACGGTGTTGTTTTGGATGACCAATTGTTGCGCGATCCGGATATTCAGGCGGCTATTCAAAACCAGTCTACTGTGAGCAAAACTATGACGATCGTCAACACTGACAGAACAGTCGGTACGCGCTTAGCGGGTGCGATCGCATCTCAGTACGGTGACAGTGGTTTTGAAGGACAAATCGACCTCAACTTCAAAGGAAGTGTTGGGCAGAGTTTTGGTGCTTTCAATCTTCCCGGTATGATTTTGACCCTAGAAGGGGAGGCGAACGACTACGTTGGCAAGGGGATGAATGGTGGTGAGATTATTATTAAACCACCCATAGATACCACCTATAACCCAGCACAAAACGTGATTATTGGCAATACCTGTCTTTACGGTGCGACTGGAGGATTCCTATTTGCAAACGGTTTAGCTGGAGAACGTTTTGCTGTCAGGAATTCTAAAGGAACAGCCGTGATTGAGGGTGCAGGAGATCACTGCTGCGAGTATATGACTGGCGGTGTTGTTGTTGTCCTTGGAAAAGTAGGGCGTAACGTAGCAGCTGGTATGACTGGGGGCTTGGGTTACTTCTTGGATGAAGACGGTATGTTCCCTGAGTTAGTTAACCGAGAAATTGTTAAACTTCAGCGAGTTATGACTCCTGCGGGTGAAAAGCAATTGCAAGAGTTAATTAAAGCGCATGCGGAACGCACTGGTTCGCGAAAAGCGAAGATGATTCTGGAGAATTGGCAAGACTATTTGCCGAAGTTCTGGCAATTAGTTCCACCTTCTGAGGCTGATAGCCCAGAAGCGAATTCCCAAGCCATGACCGAGAAGCAGTTAAGTTCTGTGTAGTTCTGTTTAGGGCTAGCAATGCTCACCCTACTAGATTCCCGACTTCTTTAAGAAGTCGGGAATCTGATAAAATACAGTTTAAGGAACTTGCCAAATCTTAATTGTCTTATCTTTACTACCACTGATTATATTTTTACCATCTCTACTAAAAACGACGGCAAAAACTTCTTGCAAATGACCTTTAAAAGCTTTTACTTCTTGTCCCGTACTCAAGTTCCAGATTCTAACAGTTGTGTCATCACTTCCCGTGGCAATTTTTTCACTATCAGGGCTAAATGCAACAGCGTTCACATCAGCTGAATGACCTATTAAAGGGGGACGTAATTCTCGCCCTGTATTCAAATTCCAAACTCTAATAGTTCTGTCATCGCTAACACTAGCTACAATCTTTTGATTGGGACTTATAGCAACAGCATTTACATCCCCTAAATGTCCAGTCAAAGTTCGTAATAATTTCCCAGTTTTTACATTCCAAATTTTAACTGTTCTATCTGTACTACCACTAGCAAGAGTTTGACCATCTGGGCTAATAGCAACGGATAAAACCTCTCCTTCATGTCCTTTAAGAGTGTGAATTTCTTGACCTATCTTTAAATTCCAAACCTTAATTGTTGTGTCATAGCTACCACTAGCAAGAGTTTGACCGTCAGCACTCAGTGAAACAGAATTAACATAACTAGAATGTCCTGTCAGCGTGCGAATTACCTGACCTGTATTTACATTCCAGATTTTGATTGTGTTGTCTTTGCCACCACTGGCAAGAGTTTGACTGTCGGCACTCAATGTAACAGAGTAAACAAATTCTTTATGTCCTTTTAAAGTACGAATTTCTTTTTTATTTCTTAAGTTCCAGATTTTAATAGTCTTGTCATCACTACCACTGGCTAATAATTCTGTCACATTTTCTTTAGATGACTTGATAGGGTTTAATTTGATAGCAAGAGAATTAACATCTCCTAAATGTCCATATAAGGTTGGTGTAAATCCCTGCATTTTCCAATATATAGTTCCTCCTAAACCCATTAAAAATAGGGCAAAACCTCCTATTAATAGTTCTTTTTTTATTAGAATTTTAGGTTGAATAACAGTACGCGAGTCAATAGATAACTTGTGAGAGTTTTTCGTTGAGATTAAAGTAACTGCAACATCTTTTGTTAAAGTTACTTTTGACTTTGGTTTTCGAGCTAAATATTGTAAGACTTCATCTGCTGATTTATAACGTGTTTCTAGATTTTTTTGTAATAGTTTATTGAGTATGTGCTCCAAGTGCATAGATACAGAAAACTTGAGATACTTTTGCCAGTGATTTACCCAACTATATCCGTCTTCAACATACAATTGTGATGGATGAACTCCTGTTAGTAAATAAAAGCACGTAACGCCCAAACTAAATAGGTCGCTAGCTGGATATGCAGAGCCATATTTCATTTGTTCCATTGGTGCATAACCGTAGGAACCAATAGTGGTTCCTGTTTGTTCTAAAGAAGTTGCTGTTAACTGTTTGGCAACTCCAAAATCAATAAGTACTAAATCTTCTTTTCCTTTTGCAGAGAGACGGCGAATAATGTTTTCTGGTTTAATGTCTCGGTGAATGACTTGATGTTCGTGGATAAATTTGAGAATGGGCAATAATTCACCTAATACTTCCCAAATCTTTTCTTCATGGAAAAGTCCGTGCTGATTCAATTCTTGCCGTAAAGTTTGCCCTTCAATAAACTGCTGTACTAGGTATAGATAGTTTTCCTGCCTAAAGTAGGCATACAGAGTTGGAATTTGTGGATGTTCTCCTAACTGCTGCAAGCGCCGCGCTTCTTCTTGAAACAGTTCGGTTGCTTTTTGTAAAGCGCTAGTTCCTTGAACTTGCGGTGCTAGTTGCTTGACAACACAATGCTCTTTTAGCTTGTCTTCGTCTTCTGCCAGAAAAGTTCTACCAAATCCTCCGCCTCCTAATGGCTGAATAATATGATACCGATTTCGCAGCAGCGACATCAGTTTTGTCCCACAGTTTTGGCAGAATTCCGCACCATCTGGATTTAAAGGCTTCTCACAACTGGGATTAAGGCAGTAGATCATAAATAAGGCATCAAAGAGCCATTGTTCTCTACAATATTATGTTCTTCCGTTCCCTCCTTTTACCAATCACTAATTTATGTTGCAAGTAGCTATTGAACTTGGCGAGTCATTTAAAAGTAGTTTATAATACATATTTAAGATAAAAAATACTTATGACTATTTACTTTTACAACACTCGCGAAAAATACGGTTGTTTTTCTAACTTTTCATATCATGGGTTTGAATTAGAGTGTTTCTATTGGTATACAAGCGAACACTATTTTCAAGCACAAAAGTTTATAGGTACGCCTCATGTAGAACAGATACGCCTCGTAAAAACACCTAAAGAAGCTGCTAGGATGGGACGGGAAAGGAAGCGTCCTTTGCGTTCGGATTGGGAACAAGTTAAAGATGGCATCATGAAAAAAGCCGTGCTGTGTAAGTTTCAAACTCATGCTGATATTAGAGAAATTTTACTTTCCACAGGCGATGTAGAACTTGTTGAGAATTCGCCTATCGATTACTACTGGGGTTACGGTGCGGATGGTAGCGGGAAAAATATGTTAGGCAAAATCTTAATGGAAGTTCGAGAAATATTACGTAACAGTGACCACCTGACCAATGACCAATGACCACCTGACCAATGACCAATGACCAGTGATTTTCACGTGATGAAAGATAGAACTTGATTTTGGGAACACTAAATATATTCTCACTATTAACAGAGAGCGGTCGATGTGGAAAGGCGGTTGGAATCTTAGCTCAAAAAACACAGTTCCCTTGCAACCACCTACAGTGTACTTAAAAGCAAGGAAATCTGAGGCAATGACTCAGGATGTCGATCAAAATTCACAAGGGGATGTACTGGTTCCACAGGCGCAAGACGACCACTCTTCGGAAGCTTACAGACTTTTGCGTCAAGGAATTCAACAGCAACAAGTAGGGGATTTGCCTGCAGCTATGAAGTCCTTACAAGAATCTTTAGCACTTTTTCAGGCAGTTGGAGATAATGAAAGACAAGCACAGGTGTTTTCTTGTTTGGGATTAATCGCTTATACCTTGGGCGACTACAAAAGCGCGATTTCTTACTCTCAACAATGTTTGAATTTGGGAACAGATGTCACGGATTTGCGGGTACATATGCAGGCGTACTCCCATTTGGGTAATGCTTACCGTCATTTGGGGGATAATCACAAAGCAATGGAATGTCTCCAAGAGTGTTTAAAAATAGCCCAAAAATTACAGGACAAGCGCAGTGAGGTAGCAGGGCTGAATAATTTGGGATTGGTTTATAAAGCATTAGGTAACCTTCCACAAGCAATTGAACTCAAACAGCAAAGTCTAGAAATTGTACGAGAACTACAGGATCGCTGGGGAGAAGAACAAGTTTTGAAAAATCTCGGCAATGCTTGGTATGGTTTGGGGGATTATGGCAAAGCGATCGCTTACTACGAACAGTGTGTCAGAATTGCGTATTCCCTCAACAATCGTCGCAGTGCAGCGCAAGTGCTAAAAAATTTGGGGAACGCTTGTTATGCAACTGGGGACTATGCTAGAGCGATTGTCTATTATGAAGAACGTTTGCAACTGGTAAGAGACATCAAAGACAAACGTAGTGAAGAACAGTCTTTGGGGAGTTTAGGAGTTGCTTGTGAAGCTTTGGGTGATTATGCTAAAGCTATTACGTACTACGAACAACGCTTGCAAATAGCAAGATCTCTTAGCGATCGCCGTAGTGAAGAACAAACTCTTAACAGTCTAAAAATGGCTTGTTATGCTTTGGGTGACTATGCCAAAGCGATAAAAATTATGAATGATGAATTATGAATGATGAATTAGATTTTTTTCATAATTCATCATTCATAATTCATCATTTTTAGGGCTTCTCGTGTTTCTACTTGTGGAAATTCTGAGTAAAAATGGCTAACACTCAAGAAATTTTTTGGTGTTGCCAAAACGATTAGGCGATCGCCCCACTGATGTAGCCAAGGTAGCAATTTTAGAGGTGCGACTGGAGAACAAAGCCAAATTTCTGCAGGATTGAGTTTTCTCAAAGACGTTGCGGCTACTGCCATTGTCATACCTGTAGCAATACCGTCATCAATCAAAATGAGGGTAGCACCTTTAGGATCGACTGGGGGACAAGCAGATTGCAATTGAACTTGAAGAAAGTGAGCTTGTTCGGTAGCAGATTTTAATGCGACTTCTTTCAATTGCAAAGTTTTCATTTTGCGATAGAACCCTTGTTCCTCCCAAAGAACAACGCCTGAAGCAGTGACAGCACCAACAGCCAACTCAGGATTTTCTGGATGGCTAATTTTTTTTGCCACTTCTACTGTTAGCGGACAACCAAGAAGACGTGCAACTGGAAAAGCAACGGGTATTCCTCCGCGTGGTAAGGCATAAACTATTGTTCTTGGCTTCACCCCAGAGTCTATAGTTTGCTGGGTTACAATATCATAAATTGCCTGTGCTAGTTTTTCACCAGCTTGAGTGCGATCGGCAAAAAGTGGATTTTGTGGCATAGTTCTTGCCCAGCAGATGAAAACGCCATTGCTTTATATAATGACTGATTTTTGCTCGAGTGTATGGATGCGATAGTATGTTAGTAAGTAACAAATTACCTAATCAAAATGCGAGTCGCAAAGTTTGTTTATCCATAGCAGCTTGCACCCGAACAAATAAGATATTTCTATTTCATGAGTAGCGAAAAACAACTTAGCCTCTTTGGAGAATCAGACTTTGAGCAGTCTAACTTTGACCAAAAAGAGTTGATTCCCACAAATGTTAAAATTCCCATTCCACGTGGAATTTATGCCAATGTAACTGAAATAGCACAACATTGCAACCAGTGCCACCGTTGCGATTTAGGGGACAGTCGTACCCATGCAGTTGTGGGACGAGGTAACTTGAAAGCACCCATTATGGTTGTGGGAGAAGCACCAGGGCAAAACGAAGACGAAACAGGATTACCATTTGTTGGCAAAGCAGGACAGTTACTAGAAAAAATTCTTGCCTCAGTCAAGCTAGATACTGAGAAAGATGTATATATCTGTAACGTAAATAAATGCCGCCCGCCAAATAATCGCGTTCCAACTACAGAAGAGATGGAAGCTTGTAAACCCTATCTTATGGAGCAAATTCGCCTTGTCGATCCAAAAATCATTCTTTTGACAGGTGCAACTGCTGTCAAAGGTGTAATAGGTGATAAGCGAGGTATTACCCAAATTCGTGGCAAATGGATGGAATGGGATGGGCGTTTGTGTATGCCAATTTTTCACCCCTCCTACTTGTTGCGTAACCAAAGCCGTGAAGTCGGTAGCCCAAAGTGGTTAATGTGGCAAGATATACAAGCAGTCCGTGCCAAGTTTGATGAAATTCGGAACAGATAACGAATTATCTCTAACATTTAATCTTCAGAGGTGAGGTGCGTGAATGCCCTCTACCTCTAAGAAATATAAATGTGGTACACATCACTGACTAATCGGTTAGAAGTCGGCTAATCTAGAGTAGTAAGAGATTGTTTTAATTGGCGATCGATAACTTTAAAACATGAAGCTCCCAAACTATGAAAGAGTAATTTATGAGTACAACCCTCTTATTGAGGTTATTGCTCAACTTAGATTTCCGACTATTCTAAGAATTACTAGTCAACAGCCTGTAGATTTCCAAGATAGGATTAGGTTTGATTATCCAATCTTTGAAACTTCTAGAAGCTTACCAATACCAAATGAACTTTCTAATCTTCTTACTCAATTTAGTCCAAACATTACAAGTGACTTGACGTATCATTTCAAATCAGAAGATTTAAGCTGGCAATTATCTATAGACAAAGATTCCATAACTCTTGTTACAACAAAATATGAAAGGTATGAAAAATTTATTGAAAAATTCAAATTAGCTGTAGAAATTTTTGAAAAAATATATAATCCATCATTTTATTCAAGAGTAGGGTTCAGATACCGCGATTTAATTATTCGTTCAAAACTCAATATTCAAAAAGAATGGGCTGAGTTAATACCCAAACATATTGCTTCAGAGCTACATACTCCAGAAATAGCCGCCTCAATTCAAAATTTTATCAAAAATTTACAGTTAAAAACTGAATTTGGTCAAGTCAATTTTAATCACGGGCTTGTTATGGTTAGAGATACGGAACAGGGTGTAGATGAAACAGCTTATTTACTAGATACTGACTTTTTCACAGAAGGTAAGATAGAAAGAGGCGAGTATCTTTGGAACATACTTAATCAATCTAATCTAACAGCTAGGAATCTCTTTCGCTGGAGTATTACTGATGAGTTACATAGAGCAATGAGACCACAATCCATATAAACCTATCATGCAAATAGTAACTAATAGTATTAAGAGTAAGAATATTATTGGGCAAAGGTACGAAGTTATATCAATCCCTAGTCAGACTTCTCCAAAGTTAAGCTTAGTACCTGATACCCCTACTCTGAAAATTCAGGTTTCCATTGAATCATCTTTTAGTGATGATTGGTCTAGTCAATTCAATCAAAAATCTATTCTTTTAATTAAGTGTTTAACAATACTTCAGACTCTTTTTGCAATCTCTCCCGAAGGATTACAAGAAGCATCTGAAGCACTTGAGGCTATGTTGGAATACTATCAGGAAAATCAGAATTATCTGAAACAAACCAATTTGCCCAAAGAATTAGGAGTAGTTACGGGTAGCGTACTTCCAAGTGTTGTTAGACCGCCTTTAGTAATAGATATTGAATAATTTTAACTATGCCTAAAAGTATAATTTATAGAGCCTCTAATAAAAAAGAGGCTTTTAGGCAAGGGGAAATTTTGACTGGAGTTATACAGTTTAAACCAATTCCAAATGAGTCATCCCCAAACCTGGAAAACACTAAGTTTAAACCTATAGTTCATCCTTACGGAATTATTGTGACTCAAGATTGTGATTTAGATTGGGATTATACTGCTAGGCAAAACCAAGATAAAACATATAAGTTATTGAATTCTATACTTTTTTGTGAAATATACACCGCTACAGAAATTCGGTTTAACAAAACTCTTCAAATAAATTCATCAGAATGGAATTTAGTTAAATCTAATCGTCATCAACAGTATCATTTTTTTGAAAAAGTACCTTCAGAATTTGAAGCGATTCAGGAAGGTTTGCCAGAATTAACAGCTGATTTCAAAAAAGTTTTTGCAATAGATGCTGAGTTTTTATATCACCAGGTAAATACTAAGATAGCTAAACGGCGTACAGTACTTGAAAGCCCTTATCTAGAACATTTCTCTCATCGTTACCACGACTTTCACGGGCGTATAGGGCTTCCGGCACAACATGAAAGTGAGAAAGGATGATAGAAAATTTAGATAATGACTGTGATACTAGCAGCTATCTCTCAGCTGTGAAGGTTATGGCAGAGAAAGCTTTAATGGAGGTAGAGGTAGTCATTAAGGTTTGGCTTTTGGGTTGTTAGAATTCCCACGCACACTGTCTGCTCTACAATCTCGCAACCAGTTACCAATGCCTTGAGCAATAACACCATTACTGCTATCCCTAGGTGGTGTGGGTGGCTGATTTTTTGAATAAGAACCAATTTGAGAAAACATCATGACAAACAACCAACTGTTTTCTGCTTTTGTTAAAAACAGCCAGTGAAATTCTTGCAATTGAATGGCTTTTCCATTTACATACTGTCGCTCTAAAGTTGTAAAAAAGACTTGCTCTACTCCCTCTGATTTGGTTTTTAAGGAATCTCTCGTATACTCGCCCGGATTAAGAGGTAGCGGTTCAAACTCAGGTCTTCCTGCAACGACTATATAACTGAAAACTTCTTTTTCTCTACTAAGACGGCGAGAACGTTGAGAAGCTCGATTGACGTAACTAGGTAAATCGCGCAACATTTGTGTTGTTAATGATTCTAAACTTTGTTTCGAGCAAGAATCCTTTTTTGCTACCATGTGCTTTTTTCTCGTTCCCAGGCTCCGTCCCACATTCCTCGTTCCCAGGCTCCGTCCCACATTCCTCGTTCCCAGGCTCAGCCTGGGAATGCCTATCATGAGGCTCTGCCTCATCATACTCCCCAATACTATTTCTTCATCTGTCACTCGATCTTTGGAGGCTGAGCCTCTGGGAATGCGTTCCCAGGCTGAGCCTGGGAACGAGAGGAACACTAGCCAGAAGCTACAGCAAAGAAGGTAAAAGCCATAATTTCTCAATTTGACTTCTGACTTCATGAGACGGATGCTAACTCCTCGCAAATTTTTTTCCAAGCTAATTCTGGATTGTCAGATGCAGTGATGGGACGCCCAATGACGAGATAATCTGCTCCTGCTTTAAGTGCTTGTGCTGGAGTCAGCGATCGCGCCTGATCTTTTGCTTCTGCCCAAGTTGGGCGTACCCCCGGACAAACGAGCAAAAAATCTTTTCCACAAGTTTGTCGCAGTTGTGCAACTTCTTGAGGCGAACATACAGTTCCATCCAAGCCCGTTTCTTGAGCCATTAGTAACATCTCAAGAACATACTCTGGTAATTCTAAAGGAATTTTTAAATCAAATGCTAATTCTCTGGAAGAAATACTTGTCAGTAGTGTAATAGCAATTAACTTTGGCGGTTTTACACCTGCTGATGATGCTCCCACTTGTACTGCTTCAATTGCAGCTTTCAAGGCTTCTTTACCAGATGTAGCATGAATTGTCAATAAATCCACACCATAACGAGATGCTACACGACATGCACCTGCAACAGTGTTGGGAATGTCATGAAATTTTAAATCCAAGAAAATACGCTTTTGCCGAGATTTGAGTAGTTCCAGAATTTTTGGTCCGGTGCTTGTAAACAACTCTAGACCTACTTTCCAAAAACTGACTTGTTCGAGTCTTTCAACAAAATCTATTGCTGAGCGTTCATCTGGTACATCTAAAGCAACAATTACTCGATCTTCGGCATTCATGTCAAAAGGTAGTGGTTAATGGAAAAACTACTATAGTAATTGACTTGTGGTACGGGCGTCTCGCCCGTTTGAAGCGGGCATCTTGCCCGCTCTAGAAGAACTATATTGGATGCAAGTGAGCGATCGCTATATTACGGTATCAGTCGCACAAACTTATTTTTCCCGAGTTGCAAAACACGCCCGTGTAATTCAGCAGGGTCGGCGATACTAGCATCCGCATCTGTTATGCGATCGCCATCCAAGCGCACTCCACCTTCAGATATTTTCCGCTTGCCTTCCCCTGTACTTTTGCACAAGCCGGTAGCATTCAAGAGAAAAGCGAGTTTTGCTGGAAACTGCACTGCTGCTAGGGAAAATTCTGGCATATCCCCAGCTTCAATATCCTTGACAGCTTGCTCGCCATGATATTGTTTCACGACTTCTTGCGCCAATAATTTTTGGCGATCGCGGGGACTTTCTGGCAGCTTGTCTATTGATAAATTTGTCAGCAGTGTAAAATATTCTTCTAACAGATGGTCGGGAACCTGTTGTAGTTTTTGATACTTTTGTGTTGGATGTTCTAATAAACCCACATAATTTCCCAGAGACTTTGACATTTTCTGTACGCCATCTGTACCAATTAAAATAGGTAACAGTACCCCATATTGAGGTTTTTGACCAAAATGACGTTGTAAATCTCGTCCAACAGCAATATTAAACTTTTGGTCAGTCCCTCCCAGTTCTACATCTGCCTCAAGAGCAACCGAATCATAGCCCTGCATTAGCGGGTAGAGGAACTCATGAAGAAAAATTGGATTCTCTTTTTTATAACGTTCAGCAAACCCTTCTTTTGCCAGCATCTGCCCCACAGTCATAGTGGAGAGTAACTCAAGAATCTTACCTAAATCCAACTTAGAAAGCCATTCCGAGTTGTAACGTATTTCCAGTCTGCCTGGAGTGTCAAAATCCAAGATAGGTCGTACTTGATCCAGGTAAGTCTGGGCATTGTTCTTGACATCTTCTTCTGTCAGCTGGCGGCGCATTTCGGACTTCCCCGTAGGATCGCCAATGCGAGCTGTAAAATCGCCTATAAGAAGGACAGCAGTATGACCCGCATCTTGAAACGCTCGCAGTTTTCGCATTGGTATGCTATGACCGAGATGAATCTCGGCACCGGTAGGGTCAATGCCATATTTGACCCTTAAAGGTCGCTCGGTTGTTGCCAATCGTTTTTCTAAACTTTCGATTTCAGTGGCAGAATCAGTAGGTTGAGGAAAAATTTCCGCAACACCACGATGTAGCCAAGAGAAATCTTGCATCATACTAGGGGATTGACTGTTAACTACGCTTTGCACTATCAAGGTAAGGTTGGTTGTGGTCACTAGCAATTTATTTCTATCTTATTTTCGCGTGCCAAACTAACAAACTAATATAATTGCAAAAAATTAACTGCTTTGCTTAATCAAAGAAATTACACTTACATATAAAGTGAGGAAGTGAAATCCCGTGTCGTCCAGAACTTTTGATAATAAACGCTCTCAACAACAGAGTTCTTCAGGCTTTGAGTTCCTTAAAGGAGTCGGTCAGGTAGCTGGCGGTACTCTACTATCGGTCGCGATGCTCACCAGCTCCATAGTAGCTGGAGGACTGGTTGGTTTAGCCGTAAGTTTCCGTAACCTACCCGATGTCAGACAATTACGCAACTTTTTTCCTTCGGAAACCACTTATATTTATGATATTAAAGGTAAACTTTTAACTAGCATCCACGGGGAAGCCAACCGCGAAGTTGTGCCTTTAGATAGAATTTCTCCAGAACTCAAGAGAGCCGTTTTAGCGAGTGAAGATAGCGACTTTTACTACCACCACGGTATCAACCCCAAAGGTGTTGGGCGTGCATTAGTAACCAACTGGAGTGCAGGTGGGGTACGCGAAGGTGGTTCGACTATTACCATGCAATTGGTAAAAAATCTGTTTCTGTCTCGCAAGCGTGCCTTTACCCGGAAAATAGCGGAAAGCGTTCTGGCAATTCGCTTGGAACAAATTCTTCCTAAAGACCAAATTTTAGAGATGTACCTCAATCAAGTCTACTGGGGACATAACAACTATGGGATACAAACAGCATCTCGCAGTTATTTCAACAAGTCAGCCGAAAGTTTGAACTTGGCGGAGTCAGCCATGATAGCGGGTTTGATTCAAGCGCCAGAAGAGTACAGCCCTTTTATTAACATGAACAAAGCTAAATACCAGCAGAAAGAAGTTCTAGGGCGGATGCTAACCTTAGGCTGGATTACCCAGAAAGAGTATGATAATGCCTTAAAACAATCAATCAAACTGGGCAAAATCAGATCGTTCCAAGGTAGTGCCTTACCATATGTAACCAATGCCGTGGCACAGGAAATAGCTAGGAAATTTGGTCGTGAAGCTCTGCTCAAAGGCGGTATGCGGATTCAAACTACCATAGATAGCAATTTTCAACGAATGGCAGAAACAACTGTAAGACGCTGGCATGAAAGACTGTTGGGACAAGGGTTATATAGAAACCAAATTGCTCTCGCTGCAGTTGACCCCCGCACTCATTTTGTTAAAGCCCTTGTAGGTGGTGTCGATCCCAAGACAAGCGAATTTAACCGAGCGACTCAAGCACTGAGGCAACCAGGTTCCTCGTTTAAGCCGTTTGTATACTATACCGCTTTTGCAACTGGTAAGTACGGCCCAGACTCAACTGTGGTTGATGCTCCAGTTAGTTATCGAGATGGTAGCGGTTGGTATCATCCCCGGAACTACGATGGGGGCTATGCTGGAGCAATGTCAATCCGTAGCGCCCTCTCTATGTCTCGCAATATTCCTGTTATTAAAGTCGGTAAATCAATAGGGATGAACAGAGTTGTTGAGACTTGCCGTACTTTAGGTATTATGAGTCCGATGGAACCTGTAACTTCTTTACCTTTGGGTGCTATTGGTGTAACGCCATTGGAAATGGCAAGTGCTTATGCCACTTTTGCCAATTATGGTTGGCAATCTCCTGCAACAGTTATTGTTCGTGTTACAGACAGTAGTGGTAATGTGTTGCTCGACAATACTCCCAAACCACAACTTGTTCTCGACCCTTGGGCATCTGCAGCAGTTGTTGACGTGATGCGATCTGTCATCACTAGCGGTACTGGTAAAAACGCTGCGATAGACCGTCCTGCTGCAGGTAAGACAGGAACAACATCCTCTGAAAAAGATATTTGGTTTGTTGGTACTGTACCCCAATTAACGACTGCAGTTTGGGTAGGTAGAGACGATAACAGAACTCTAGCTCATGGCGCTACAGGTGGTGTTATGGTTGCTCCTATCTGGCGTGACTTTATGACAAAAGCACTTAAGGGCGTACCTGTCGAGAACTTTAAGTCACCTTCTCAGTTCCGTCGCCCGAAAGTTAATTAGAGCGATTGGCGATTGGGGATTGGCGATTGGCGATTGGCGATTGGAGTATTATTTATTACCTGTGCTCCCTATCTCCAGTACCCAATCCCTACTAAGATTGCTTCTCCAGTTCGGCTTTCATGCGTTGTAGCGTGAGGTGCATTTGCTCGAACATTTGTTGAGGCGTAATACCAAACTGACCTAATTGTGTTTTAAGTTGCTCTACAGTCATTTGTGCCATAAAATCCTCTGAAAGCTCGAAACGCTTCATAAAAACGCGATAGCGCTCCATCATAGCTTCCATCTGTTCGATAAACAGTTTCTTGCCTTCACGGTCGAATTTGCCATAACCGCTACCTAATTCGATCAGTGCTTGATAATCCTCAAACAACTGCTTTGCTTCTTGCTGAACTATTTCCGAATCAAAGAATCCCATCTTAACCCACACTCCACTGAGTAATGTCGCTCAGTAGCTTTTGTACTTGCGATCTTAGTTTTATTCTAATGCTAGAGAAATCATCTGGAAAACAGCTTTCGGTTTTAGTTCGGTTTTCTACCGCAATTTCAACACTTGACTAAATAAACTATAAAGTTTTAGAAAGTTGGTCGAATGTAATTCACGACTAGGAAAACAAAGTCCACCTACTCTAACTGAAACTTTATTCTTAAAGCATATTTTAAAGCAAGTGGTTGTTTTGAATTTAGTTTTAATGCTTGATGTAAATAAACTTTTGCTAGAGAAGCGATCGCTATTTTCATATTATGTCTAACATAATCTTTAAAGTGAGCGCCAGAAGTTTTAAAATTTAGCATATTCAAGTCATTCCAGTGTTAGGGGAGCATCTCAATTTGTCATATTGCCCTCAGAATAGAATTCTGGCACTATACAAACGCTCGTCCGCCGACACGGACTTAATTGAAGCCTGCATAGCGCCTCCATTGTTTGTATAGCTGCGATCGCGAACATCGCGGGCGTGTTTTTGCCAAACTAGAATGCTCCCAATGTTATTAAAATTATAAAGATAGATTAAAATGTAATAAATCAGGTAGTATTTACAAACTTTTTTCGCGTCAAAACAAACAATTATACAAAAAATATAAGTCATACCAATTTAATATGAAGCTGCATATAATAGAGGAGTTGCAAACTTCATAAATTTAAGTCTTTATGAGCCGCCC